>JBOGLH010000197.1:0-29948 GCA_050746025.1 Terriglobales bacterium
GCAGATCGTTGATCTGCTCATCGCTGAGCACATTGCTGAAGCCCTCCATCTTGTCGCGCCCCATGCGAACGATGTCTTTGACTCGGTCGTCATTGGCGGGCATACCGCTGGCCGGCAGGTACTCTCGCTTAAACAATCCCCTCAGGCTGGGCCCTTGGCGCTTCCGCGAAGAGTAGGGCGAGTGGCAGCGATCGCAATACTCGTCATAGATGTGCCGCCCCGCGGCTTGTCGCGGCGTTAATCAAAGTTCGGCATCGCTCTTGCGGCGCTGGACGTCACATCCGCAACTTACTGCGAGCAGCAAGGAAAGTACACAAACGACCGTCGAGTTTTTCCACGGGGGAATTAAAAGTTCAAGGTTCAAAGAAAGAATTTAAATCATTCGCGCGATGTTTGCTGACACACATTCAGTTATGTCGCATCACGAACCATTTCCGCAGTTCACAACACTGGCGCGGACTTTGCGGGATTTTCACACATCGAAATTCAATTTGGGCGAGCTGACGAATTCCGGATTCGGCAAGAATGCTCGAAAAACACCACCTTCTTGTCGGTTTTCAGATTGCAGGGTGAGTGGCTGCACAGATTGCGCTGCACCCGCCTGTGAATGAGCTGCACTCGATTGAAACCAAAGCACATGCAAATTGGATTTTTCTGTTGACCCGATTTTTAGAAGGTGTAAAACCATAATCGTTCTTTGACAGTTTCTAAAGTTTTTCCGGTTGGTGCAGCGTCCGGGGGTCAAGCGAGGTCACCTTCGGCAGGAAGCAAGAGCTAACGTAAGAATGCTGGGCAACCAGCAAACTGGCGTACAGCTCATGCAGAATGACCGAGGGAGGGCCAGTAAGGCTCTATAGCAAAGCGCTGGTCGAGGAGAACGAGAGACCCAGTCAAAGGCAGGATAGAGTCCCGCAGGCGTTGAACTGGTTTGTCCGGTTGGCGGTAAGCCCGGAGCCCGAGCACGATCGCCGGTTACAGTCCGCAAGGATAGTAATCAATGCAGGTCGGCAAGGGTCTAAAGCGAGCTACTGGCCGAGATGAATGAGATCGACATCACCTCGGGACTCTTATTTTTAACGCCGCGAACCATGCGTTTGCGCGTTATAGGCAGCGTCTAGTGCGTTTCTTGGAGCGGCCGGTCTTCCAATCGCTCCTCCCCCATATAAGAACGGCCTTTAAAGCTTCCACGCGGAGGCGCTGCGTTCATGTAGGACTTCCGCTCAGGGACCTTGGGTAATTGATTCTTTTTCTGTGACCAGGCGGGCGCGAAATATATGTTTGGAGATCGGCTCCTCCCCGACTACATCGATATTGACCGCGTAGTTTCCTGCGGACAGGGTTTCGCCGAATGGAATTTCCATGTCCATTGTGTTTTTCGTTAAGGGGAAGCGTTGATACCCGATCGCCGTGGCCCGCCCGATATCATTCACCGCCAGCACGACGAAAGTTAGATCGAAATCCCGGCCGCTGTGGTTGGAAACTTTGATAGAGCCATCGATTCGTTGATCATCGACCTGCGCCTTCCGCACCCAGTGCGCAGTCAGAGGGGTTTCAGTTCTGAGCATCAATGTTTGTTTCGCCTGCTTCGGCGGACGGCTGTTGTCTCGAACCAGAACCGTGAATTGAAATTCGCCAGGCTGATCCAGACCACCGCTAATGATGCCCTCGTCGCTCAGCCGAAGCGTGCGAGGCAGCGAACTGTCAACCACGCGCCAGTGATACGGCTCGGTTCCGCCTGACGCCTGCAATCGTGCTAAATAGTGCTCCCACAACGATGCCTTCGGCAGCGTTTTGTTCGAAACCGAAAATGAATTTGGCTGCGGAGCTTGTTGCGCGCTGCAATGCGACGCCGTCAACCCGATAAAAAGCAGCGACAAGGCTTTGCATGGCAGTTGACGCATTCCAAAATTATAGGGCGAACACTTCCCGGCGCAGGTACTAGTGAGTTTTTAAATCTCTTAAAAACCGCATTTAGCTTGTCGATTCAACGGCTGCGGTGCTGAAATGTGCGATTTCTATGGCCTTTTTTGGTTCATCCGATCAAAAACCCGCATAAAATGCGGTTAATTTGATGTTTTTCCACAGCTTCGAGTATTAAGATGAACACGCATTCCCACAGGAAATCATTTCGCACCTAAGAGGAGGATTCATGGCAGCAGGACTGACCAAGACGCAATTGATCCGTCATTTGGCGGAGAAGACAGAGTTGAACAACAAAACGGCGGCCGCATTTCTTGAGCACTTGGCCGATACCGCGATTAAAGAGACCAAAAAGAGCGGCGTATTCGTAGTCCCTGGCCTGGGACGCCTGGTGAAGGCGCACCGCAAAGCCCGCATGGGACGCAACCCGCAGACTGGTGAGCCGATCCAGATCAAGGCGAAGACCGTAGTGAAGTTCCGCGTAGCCAAAGCCGCGAAAGACGCGATCGCACCCAAGAAGTAGTATTTCTGCTCCCGATAAAAAGCCGGCCTAGACACCGGCTTTTTTATTGTTCTGACAGATTTGCGAAATTCCTGACGATGCTGGCCGCTATTTCCCGTATTCGTTCTTCACTACTTCCCCGGACTTCATCACGAATTTCACGTGCTGCAGCATAGTGACATCTTGCAACGGATCGCCATCGACGGCGATGATGTCGGCCCATTTTCCAGGTTGCAGAGTGCCGATCTTATCCGACCAGCCGAGCAAGTCGGCGTCGTTGACGGTTGCGGTCTGGATCGCCTGCAATGGACTCATGCCCAGGCTCACGTACACCGCCAGTTCATGCGCGTTCAGTCCATGGGGATAAACTGCGGCGTCTGTCCCCATCCCAATTTTCACGCCGGCTTCAAATGCCTTCTTTGCATTTGCCTTTCCAGTTTGTGAAACCATTTCCATCTTTTTCTTGGCATACTCGGGAAGGTTGGCTTCGACTGCATGCTCCCGTTGCCAGTCGACGAGATACAGAGTGGGAACCAGATACGTGCCATTCTTCTTCAGCGTGGCGATGGCGGCGTCATTCATCAGATGACCGTGCTCGACCGAATCGACGCCGGCCTCAGACGCCCAGATCACGCCCTGAGCCCCATGGGCATGCGCTGCAACTTTTCTGCCCAGGCGGTGCGCGTCGGCGACAATCGCTTTCATCTCCTCCAGGGTGTATTGCGAGGCATTGGGATCATCGCCTCTCGAGAGCACGCCTCCGGTGGCGCATACCTTTATTAGATCCGCGCCATATTTGATGACTTCGCGAACTTTGTGCTGCACCTGTTCGACGCCGTCCGCTACACCGCCCTCAGTCGCGTGAAACTCAAAGGGCAGCAAGTCGTTATCGCAGTGCCCGCCGGTGATGCCGAGGGGAGGGCCGCTCACCAGCATGTGCGGTCCAGGTACGTCACCAGCATTGATCGCATCGCGCAGAGCGACGTCGGCATAACCGTCTGCCCCCACGTTGCGCACCGTCGTAATGCCTGCTTCAATCGTGATTCGAGCGTTACGCGCCCCAATCAAGGCTTCACGCGGTACGGAGATACCCAGGGACTCGTATCCAAAATGTGGATCGAAAGTCAGGTGCGTGTGGGCGTCAATGAGGCCCGGCAGGACGGTCGCATTGGGCAGGTCGATAACGATGTCTGAGGCTGAGGTCTGGACTGCAGAAGCTGGGCCAACGCTGACAATTTTATCGCCTTGTATGACGATAGCTTGGCCGGTTTCGATTTTCCCGGTCTTGACGTCAAGCAACTTCCCGGCGTGAATGACTGTGCGCTTTCCCGAGACCTGGGCCGATGCGGCGGCGGTCAGCGCGAGTAAAACGACAATAAACAACGAGAGTTTCGTTGCGAAATTTTTCATCGTTTCTTTTTCCTTTGCGATTTTGGTTGCGAATTTTTCCGCGGCGATGACGCAGCGATCAGGGCTTCGGCTTCAATTTCCACCAGCATGTCCGGTGAGACCAGCGCCGCAATCCCGAGCATTGCGGTCGCCGGCCGTATCTTTCCGAAGAATTCGCCGTGGGCCCTTCCCACTTTTTCCCAGTCGGCGATATCGGTCACATACATTCGTGTCCGGACCACATCGCTCAAACTGGCGCCAGCTTTCTTCAGCGCGGATTCGATGTTTTTCAAAGTCTGCAAGGCTTGCGCATAGGCATCCCCGGCAATGATTTTTCCGCCCGGCCCGGTCGCGGTTGTTCCCGAGACGTAAACGTTGTCGCCAATCCGCACCGCGCGCGAGTAGCCGACCACCGGCTCCCAGGGCGTGCCGCTGGAAATATTTTTTCGTTTCATAGTGTGCTCAATGGAATTGTTCGCCGGCGGGAGTGAGATCGGCTGTGCCCATATTGCCATTGGTCGAGTCGCGCGCCACCACTCGCATGCGCACGGCAGCCGGAGGAAGCGCCATTGCAACATTCATGACCATCCCCTCTCTCTTCAGCTCGGCATATTTCTTGTCGTCCACAACCACTTCTAGCTCCTTGACCTCATGCGCAACCACCTGACCTTTTAGTGAAAATCCAGCAGTCACCACGGTTAGCTCACAACGGCGTTTTCCACTCTCGGGAGTTTCCCAGTGCAGCTGATTAGTATCAATATCGACCTTGATCTTGGCGGTGCGAGGTTGTGAGCCGGACAAACTGGCGCTGGCCCGGACCTCCAATGAATGATAGGAGAGCGGATTGATCACGGCGCGCGAGAGCAGCGTATCCATTTCTTGCGTCGAGGGCGGCAGATCGGGCGAGGCGAAATAACCGTTGCGAGTCCGGGCGATCAGTTGAGGATTACGCATGATCACCCGAAGGCTACGGAATTTTCCGTCCCAGACGCGATTAGTCGGATAGTAAGACAAAGCATAAAACGAATCGCCATCCCGTACGCTAGTTGCGATTTGAGCATCCAAATCGTTCAATCCACGAAAAATCCGGCCGCCGGTCTGCGGTGCGATTTGCTCAAAGACCAATTCTCCGGTGGGAGTGTCTGGAGGAAAAAAAAAGCCACCGGAAGTGGCGATGCCAATGTTCTCGTGCACAACTTCCAGACCTTTCGGATCCAGCGTGTAAATCGCTAATCGGCCCTTCCACATCAAGTCAGACGTTTCGCGCACATATCCCAGCAACTTTTCTTTCTCGGAAGGCTGCGCCCTCAGGTAATTCAAGCTGGGAAATCCGGGCCCAATCCAAATTACATTTTTTCGTCCTGCAAACTGGCTGCTGGCTGCCCCAATCTCGCGCAAAGCTTCAAGCGCATCTCCCAGACGTTCTGAAGCGCCTGTTGGCCCCTCCGCGGTCATTAAACGAAATGGCAAACGCGCAGGATGGTGTTTCAAAGCCTTCTCCAAAGCACCAGCATCACTCGTGTAGTCATGCAGCAGCTCAAGACGCTTCTCCTCAAGCGCCATCAGCGCGGTTGGTTCGGGTAATCGTTCACCATGGCTGTGCAGAAATTTCTGAATTTCTTCACGCGCGAAGGCTTGATCCAAAGGCATGGCGTCAAGCTCGTCCAGCACCAGGACTGTAAGCGCCGAGGATGTCATCGCCGTTACTTTTGCATCTCCAGCTTTGCCGCTTCCACTCGGCAACGCATTCTTCCCTACGGGGGCAAGCGCGTGCTGGTCCGGGGGCTCAAACGAGGCAACCGACTGCTCCTCACCATTTTCAAGAATCTTGAAATCCGACTTCGTTAGATTGCGCACCGGCACTTCGTGCTTATCAGTCACTACGATGTCAAGAACCACCAGACGAGTGCTCGAATGCAGAGTAGTGACCGAATCATTTCCCTCCGGAGCCGATGGCTGCTGTGCCACGCAGATCAACGCCAGAAAGGGAAGTAAAAACCGATATACCGCACGCCACGAAATCATGCCGCTCTCCAGACAGGGGAACCTTCTTGCTCGCGGCTATTTTGCGGGGAAGTGCAAATGCGCGCAGGTTCCTTGTAGCCGGAATTGTACCCGAACCTGCAGCCGCTTCTGCAGAATGCTCCTTGCGCGATTGGTCAGAATTAGAAATTAGCAGCCGCTACTCACGAGTGACAACAATTCAAGGCCTCGAAACACCCTGTCGATACAGGGGTTTGTAACTAGTAAGGAACGCTCGGTAGTTCCTATGGCGGAAGTTACTTGCTTTCGAGTATTTAATGCAGTATTCAACGCAGAATGGGAATTTGAAGCGCATCAAAAGTAATGTGGATCGAGGTGGACAAAATGATTTCGGACGATCATCCGCTGCAGAAGCTCTTCCTGGAAATGGTGGGTCGGCATTACGCGCATGAGATCGGCATTCGCGACTCGGAAGTAGTGGGATACGTGTCGCATCTCTTAGCAGAATTTTGCGATGCGGAGCAATTATTCAAAGTCCACAATGAGGCCGGCAAGGCATTGACCGATGTCGGTGAGATGCTGGTGGAATCGAACCCGGTATTCGGGCCAGCGCCGTCATTCGATCGCGAGCGCCAGGTCCGCAAGCACATTGGCGACTACACGCTCTTCTTCACCGGCATGTTCCCGGAGAGCATCAATCATTTCCGTTTGCGTCGCAATCGCCTGGAAGGCCTGATCGACTGGGTGAAGGCCGGCAAAGAAAGTTATTACATCGTTTCAAAGTTCGACTGCTTCGAGTACACCAAAGTGGCGCCATTGTTTGAGCGCTTGTCCGACCACTTCGAACAATGCGTGTACGGATTAAATTGTGTGAAGAACGAATTGCAAGAAATGCAGCACCCGATCGTGCGCCGCACCAATGAACTGTTGATGTAGATAGCATTGTCTGCTGGACAGGACTTGCTGGACAGGGCTTTTGACTTTCATTGAGTTCGACGATAAAAACTCAGTGCCGCATCCCCTTGCTCCAGCTTGCGCTGTCGCTGCAGCCTTCCAAACTTTTCCGATAAATCCTTCCTTCTTGCATGTTCCGCGATGATCAGAGCCTTTTCAGCGACTTCCGAATTGCTCAATGCCTCTAACGTTCGCTGGTACGCATCGGGTACGGCATACGGTGGATCGAGAAAAATGTAATCCGGCCTGAGCTGTTGGCGATCAAGCGATGATATTGCGCGTTCTGCTTTCTGTTGCAGCACTTGAAAGTTTCGGTCAACTGCGAGGGATCGTAAGTTGAGACGAATCAAATTTACGGCGTCATTTGAGGAGTCGATGAAATAAACCATGGCTGCGCCGCGGCTCAAAGCTTCGATGCCTACCGCACCGGTTCCGGCAAACAAGTCAACCCACACCGAACCTTCTAGCGCAGCCGGATTTCCCGGAGTGAGCACGTTAAACAATGTCTCACGCAGGCGATCTGAAGTTGGCCTTATTTCGTCTCCCGGCAAAGAATCCAATCGGCGACTGCGAAATTTTCCGGCAATGATTCGCATAAGGTTTTATTCAGGCTCGAGATGGCCAGTCTGAATCTAGGTGTCGAACTCTCCAGCAACGCCGGCACACGACAGGGCGTCTAACCGTATAAGATTAAAGAATACAGATGCGTACCTGGTCCATTCACGCGGGGCGGATTTTCGGCGTCGAAATTCGAATCCATCTTTCGTTCCTGTTGCTGCTGGTTTTTGTTTGGGGAAATGAGCAGCTGGTGCGGAATACTATAAGCCCGTGGCGTGGCGCTGCACTTCTGGCCATAGTGTTCGGCTCAGTGGTGTTACATGAACTGGGTCATGCGCTGGTAGGAAAGCACTCTGGCGTTCCTCCCAAAGGCATTGTACTGTTGCCGATTGGAGGGGTCACAATCTTCGATGAAGCGCAACCAGAACTTCCAACCAATTGGAAGCGTGACGCACGCATCGCAGCTGCCGGTCCAATCGTAAATTTCTTGGTTGCTGGAATGGCTGCCGTCGTGCTTCGCGTGGCCATACCCCATGACCGCTTATGGACTGAACCATATGTCACCTCATTAAACCTGCCGCACAGCCTGGTGTGGGCAAATTTGTGGCTAGGGATTTTCAACCTGTTGCCGGCGTACCCAATGGACGGAGGAAGAGTGCTGCGGGCGATTTTTTCTCGCACCATGGATCCGATCAGCGCGACCCGGCGGGCAGTCAGCCTCGGCCGCGGATTTGCCATCGCCTTCATGTTTGCCGGCTGGTGGAATTACTGGTTTTCGATCATCGGAGTTTTTCTTTTCATCGCAGCGCAAATCGAGGATCGCTCAGCCGTTTTTCGTTCGGTGCTGGAAACCGTGCGGCTGCAAGACATCATGCTCACAGATTTCGCCACCCTGTCGCCGGCGGACACGCTGGAAGATGCGCTCGATAAGGCAGTCCATTCTTTGCAAGATGATTTCCCCGTGGTTCGTGGCGCAGACATGGTAGGCGTGGTGTCACGTCAGAAGATTCTGCAAACTCTGCGGCGGGAAGGAAACGGCTACGTTCAAGCGGTGATGAATCGCCTGTTCGACGTGGCCCAGAAGACCGAGTCTCTGTCGTCGGCTTTTCGGAAATTAAGCGCGCGCAATCTCAGCATTATTCCGATTGTTGAGAACCAGCAATTAGTAGGAATCGTGACCTTACAAAACCTGATGCATTCAATGGCATTGCTGGCCGAAACCCGCAAGCTGCGTAAGGCAGCCCTCGAGTCCTGACCTGAAGCATAAATTAGAAATTTAAAACGATTCCGATTGAGGGTTCAGCCATGTGGCCCTTGGTCCCGGTAAAAAATTGCGTGACGTGGAATGTGGGCTCTTTATAAATCAGCCCACGGTACTGCAGCCGGAGGCCCAAACGTTTCCACGCGCGATAATCGACGCCTGCCCCATAAAGGAAAGCCATTGAGGTCTGCTGGGCAGCGCTGAACGGAGACGGGTTGCCATTAATGTATTGGTTGCTGGGATAAAAGCGTAAAGCCCCGCCGCCTGCCAGCAGGAAGGGTTCAATCTTTTCAAAATGAAAGGGGCTCAACACGTAAGCCCCGCTGAATTCGGTGATGCTGGTCTGCGCCCGGTACTCGGTGGTCCCTAAAATAAAAATCTGGGAGTTGTCGCTGCGGGCGCCGTTTACTTCGACGCCGCTCATCCGGTTAAAACGAACGCGGAAGGTGCCGAGAATCAATCCTGAATTCGTGGGTGAAACGGTCACTCCGTTACTGGCGCTGCTTGACACCTTATTGAAAACCGCACCCCACGAGAAGCTCACATCAAAATGACCTACATCTTCCTGGGCGGCCGCAAAAGGCGCGCATAAACAAACCAGGGCTACTGCCGATAGCGCTTTCTTCAGCATTCATTTCCTTCCGCGTCGCGTAATAACTTACTCGAGACGAATTGCTTTAGCCTGATGTATGGCGGGGATGCCCCGCAACTCAGAAACCACGGCTTCCGGCACGGTGCCATCAACCTGTACCACTGCGATGGCCTCGAGCGGCTGGCCAGGTTGCGGTTCGCCACTTCTACGACCCAGCGAGAAATTCGCTATGTTGATGCCGTGCTTACCGAGAATGGTCCCAACTTTTCCAATAACGCCGGGAACGTCCTGATTCCGCAGGTAAATTAAATTCTTTCCTAACGGCGCCTCGGCATCGATTTCATCCACGTGCAACAGCCGCAGCGCGTTCTCTCTGAGCACCGCGCCCTTGGCGATATGTGTCTCTTTCTGGGTCCGGATCTCAATTGAGAGCACGCTGCCGGCGCCGCCCGTGGAAGCTTTGGGCTTGCGTTCTTCGTGAACCCGCAGTCCGCGCGATGAAGCCAGGCTAGCTGCATTGACCAGATTCGCGGTCTCATCGACGGCCACATTCAGAATGCCCTTGATGGCGGCGTTGCGAATGAGGTCAGTCTTCCACTCGGTAATGTGACCGGTGTAAGCAATCGAAATATCCTCAACCCCGCTGCCGCTGATCTGCGCCAAAAACGACCCTAGCCTTTCGGCCAGCACGATGTAGGGTTTCATTTGAACGTATTCATCGTGCGAGACCGATGGCACGTTCACCGCATTCTGGATGACGCCGTGCTTCAGATATTCCTTGACCTGCATGGCGATCTGCTGGCCGACGGCTTCTTGGGCTTCATTCGTAGAACCCGCAATGTGAGGTGTCAGGATGACATTCTCCATTTTCTGCAGTGGCGAATCCTTCAGCGGTTCCTTAACAAAAACATCCAGCGCGGCTGCACCAACTTGACCTTCTTTGAGCGCGGAAACCAAGGCGGCCTCATCAACGAGCTCGCCGCGCGCGCAATTGACCAGCCGTACTCCCTTTTTCATCTTCTTCAGAGATTCGGCGTTGATCATGTTCTCGGTCTGCGGAGTCAATCCAACGTGAAGACTTACATAGTCTGATGCGCCGTACAGCTCATCGAGTGACACCAGGCGAATGCCGCCATCTTTGGCGATGCTCGGAGAAACGAATGGATCATGTCCCACAATCTCCATACCGAAGGCCCGGGCGCGTTTGGCGACTTCCAGCCCAATCTTTCCCAGTCCGACAATGCCCAGGGCCTTTCCGCGAAGTTCAGTTCCCTGAAGCGATTTCTTTTCCCACTTTCCGGCGTGCATGAGCTCGTTGGCGCGAGGGATAAAACGTCCCATGCTCAACATAAGCCCGATAGTAATCTCGGCGACGGCGACCGCATTAGCGCCCGGCGTGTTCATTACCGCAATGCCCTGCCGGGTGGCGGGCTCCAGCTCGATGTTGTCCACGCCGACGCCGGCGCGGCCAATTACTCGCAATTTGGAAGCATTGGCCAGTAGGGCCGCATCCACCTGGACGGCGGAGCGCACTAGCAAGGCGTCTGCGGTCTCTAGTTCTTTCGCGAGGTTTCCGTTCAGTTGGTCCGGTGTGATGACTGTCCAGTCGGGCTCGCGTAACAGGTTCATCGCTGAAGAAGACATTTTTTCCGCAATCACAATTTTCATGTCAATGATTCCTTTACAAGAAAGTTACAGCCCTCAGACACTACAGTCGACCGCATTTCCTACACTCGATTCAGTTCGCAAGCACATCCCTGGAGAAAAATTATGAAGCTACTAATGGTTGTCCTATTGACTGCCGCGGCTGCTACTGGAGTTGGATGCGGCTACTCAAAGCCCGCAACCACTCCACAACAACCGGGCACTATGCCCGCCATCGCCCAGCTTACGCCACCTAGCACGGCAGCTGGCAGTTCGGACTTCACGCTGACGGTGCAGGGCACAAATTTTGGTTCGAAGGCAGTCGTGAATTTCAACGGCGTCGCCATGTCTACAACTTTTGACAGTGCGACTGAAGTTAAAGCCACGATTCCGGCCAGCGCAGTTGCGACTGCCGGCACTGCAAAGGTAACCGTTACCAATCCGGGTACTCCGGGCGGCCTGTACGGCGGCGGCACCGCGGCTGCAACTTCAGCCCCTATGGATTTCACGATCAACTAGCGGCTTCGGCCCTCCCCAATAGGAAGGCGCTAGTTCTTCGCGGCGGCAACTGCCGCCCCTTCATCGCGGCGGGCACGCGCAAAGACTTCCTGCGCCGCCCGTACCGCGACTCCGTACTCCACGGGCTTGTCCGTGACCGCGGCCAGCACGTGCTCGAGCGCGGCCAGAATCCCGATAGTGTCCAGGAAATCGTAATAACCAATATGCGCGATGCGGAACAGCTTGCCCTTCATATCGCCTTGGCCGTTGGCTACGACGGCTGAGAACGATTCGCGAAACTCTTTCACGATCTTCGCGGAATCAATTCCTGCAGGTGCGCTTACCGCAGTAAGTGCCGCGCCGGGTGATGACGCATACAGCTTCAGTCCAAGAGCCTTCACGCCCGCCCGCGTCATCTCTGCCGCGAGTTCCGCGTTGTCAACCAGGGCTTTGCGGCCCGCGGCCAAGTCGCCATTGCCCATGTGACGGATGAAGTCGAGCGCCGCACCCAAAGCCGCAAACAAAGATGTTGCGGGCGTGAACGCCGACTCGCCCTTGGCAGCGGCCTTGCGTTCCTTGCGAAAATCGAAGTAGTACCGGGGATTCTTTGCCGTCTCCATGCGCTTCCATGCGCGCTCGCTGATTGCGCAATAAGCGAGACCAGGGGGAATCATCAGCGCCTTCTGCGAGCCACCGATGATTACGTCAATGCCCCAGCCATCGACATCCAAATGGGTCGTTCCCAGGCCGGTAATGGCATCGACAATCAGCAAAGTGTCGCCATTCGCGCGCACCAGTTTTGCGATTCCTTTTATGTCGTGCCGCACGCCAGTCGAACTTTCATTGGCTTGCACATACACTGCCCGTGTCTCTGGCGTCAGTTTGGCGCGAACCTCGTCCATGGTGAAGGTTTCGCCATAAGGTTTTTCAACCACATCCACGTTACATCCATAGGCTTTCGCCAGATCGCGCCAACGCTCCCCGAACTTCCCCGCGGTGAGCACAAGCACCTTTTCGCCGGGGGAAGTCAGGTTGGAAATTGAACCCTCCATCACTCCGGTCCCGGACGAAGCGATCACCAAAACATCATTCGCCGTGCCGATGAAATCCTTCATGTCGGCCAGAACTCGGGTGTAAAGAGCCTTGAAGTCAGCGGTACGGTGATGTGCGGTAAATGCCGCCATCGCGGTTTGCGCAGCCGGCAGCAGAGGAGTAGGGCCTGGAGTGAAAAGACGGTTCTTCAGCAGCATGCATTAGTCCTTTTGAGATGAATTAGAAATGTGTTACGAATACTTATTAGTGTATCGGAAAACTGGAAGATCGTCGGGACCGCTGTCCCGCGTCGCGACTTAGCTCTGAATGCTTTTGCCAATAACCGAGGGCCGACGACCAACGACGTAGTTATAATCTTTCCATGCCTCTCGTAGATCAGATTCAGAAAGACATCACGGCCGCAATGAAAGCTCGCGAGGAAGCCAAGCTTTCAACATTGCGGATGGTGAAATCTGCATTGCAGAATCGCGCCATCGACAAAATGTCGCCGCTAGACGACAAAGAAGCTCAGCAGGTGCTGGGCACGCTTATCAAACAGCGGAAAGACTCTATTGAGCAATTCACCAAAGGCGGCCGCCAGGAAATGGCCGACAAAGAAGCCGCTGAGATCGCGGTCATTGAAAGCTACATGCCGAAAGCGGCCAGTGAAGGCGAAATCGTCGCGGGAGTGAAGGCGGTCATCGCTGAAATGGGGTCGCCCCAGATGAAAGATATGGGCACGGTCATGAAAAACGTCATGGCAAAATTTGCCACCCAGGGTCTGCGGGTGGACGGGAAAGTAGTAAGTGAAGCAGTGAAGAAGGAACTGGCGGCAAAGTAATTAGCGGGCGCGGAACACGGCTTTTGCAATGTCCTGAGGCAGTTGTACGGAGGCGAAGTACTGTTCGGGGTAGACGTAGTCCTCGCCGGATTCATCCACTACTCGAATCTGTCCCAGCTTGCTGGCCTGTTCATCGGGAATTACTTGATAGAGTTTGCGAATTTCCAGCGAAGCCGGATAGCCCCTATTGCTGACACATACGGCAAAAGTTTTACCATTTTGTCTCATGACTCTCCCAGAATACGCTTAAGCTTTATTTCTTTCGAGCCAATACCGTGAGCTTCGTACCAGTGCAACTCCGCTAAACAAATCGTACTATCCTGAAGCTCAATTTTCCCTATTCCCTTCATCTTCCGCCATCTCCGCCCACCGTAATGCTTACGCAAAACGACGGAGCTCTCGAATCTTCCTTCCGGTTGCGATCATCTCCTTTTTCGAAATTTCACCGATGATCTTAAAGAACATGCGGAATCACCTATTTGGATCCCTGCCACTCCCGATACGCCGCGCTCTTTGAGATCCCACGCTCTTTAGCAACCCTTTTCAATGCCGCCTTCTCATCTAGCTGTTCCTCGCGCATCAGCTGAGCAACGCGGTCGCGAATGGATACTGTCGACAGCTGGCTCTTTCCCTCATGATCGGCCCGCCCAATTAACAATACGATCTCGCCCTTCATCTCTCCGCGACTCTTGACGATCTCGAGTACCTCGGCCGCCGTTCCGCGCAAAAATTCTTCGTGAATTTTGGTCAGTTCGCGAGCAATTACGATTCCCCGCCGCTGCCCCAGGACGGCAAGCACATCTTCCAGCGCGGCCAGAATGCGATGCGGTGCTTCGTAGAAAATCTCCGTTTGGTTGGAATTTCGAGCTTGTTCCAACTCTCGCCGTCGGCCAGCGCTTTTAGGCGACAGAAATCCACGAAAAGAAAATGCCTGCGACGGCAGGCCGCTCGCAACCACGGCTGAGACGAAAGCCGCAGGTCCTGGGATTGGAATCACCGGCAGCCCGCGTTGGACCGCCAGTGACACCAGACGGAATCCTGGATCAGAAATTCCTGGCATCCCAGCGTCACTAACCACGGCGATTCTCGAGCCCTGCGCCAGCTTTTCGATTAACTCCGCCGCGCGCGCGGCCTCATTGTGTTCGTGATAGCTGGTAGTGGGAGTCTCGATGCCGTAATGATTCAGCAGCTTCTGCGTCTGCCGGGTATCCTCGCAGGCGATGAGGTTGGCCTGTTTTAGGACGCGGATCGCCCGCAGAGTGATGTCCTCAAGGTTGCCGATTGGGGTGGCAACAAGGTACAACCCAGGCGCGAGGTCCTCCGCTAAGGCCATGAGCGGGAGTTTAGCATCGCGAGCACGTCAGAGCTTTTACACACAGGTATGAAGGTGCCAAGTTCGAGCGCAGATTAGACGCTAAAACTTCGATCGTGGGCTGTTTTGAAATTTAATTTAATGCTCTGCTGGTGTCGTTTCGACCTGCGATGTATCGCCAGACCTTAAAACCCACCGCGGCATAAAGTACGGAGTTGAGAGGGCCGAACATTAGATAAATGCTTCCCCGATCGGGATCAGTCATCGATATTGCAGCAAGAATACCGGGAGGGCATAGGATGAACGCCAGTATCGATGGCATCCAAGATATCCTCGACGGGCTGGTAGTCCCAAGCCAGAATGCAATGCCAAATCCAACGGCTCCGCAGAGCAAAGCGAAACACATCGCACGTTTCATGCCGTCGTCTCCGCCGCTTTCGCCCCCAATAATCCCATTAATTCCTCCAAACTCCAAACTTGATCCGCAACGCTAACCTCCATTCGAGGAAAACGATCCTGACGCGGACAGTAAACTAGGACACAAAACGGCTGGCTAACTTCAAAACAGCCTACTACCGAGAAATGTTGCAATTTTGAACGTTTCCTAAACGCCCTGCTAAAATCAGATTTCGTTTCCTCCTATGCCTCTTTACGAATATGAGTGCCAAAAATGTGGTCACCGTTTTGAGCGCATTCAGAAATTCTCTGATGCGATGGTGAAGAAGTGTCCGGAATGCGGCGGCAAGGTCGAGCAAATGATTTCGGCGCCGGCCGTTCAATTCAAGGGTTCCGGCTGGTATGTCACCGACTATGCAAAACGGTCGGGCTCGTCCTCCGGTTCAGATTCCGGTGGGAAGTCTGATGGCAACAAGGAATCGTCTGAAAGCGCCGGAAGTAAAGACAATAAGGAAAGTAAAGACGGCAAAGACGCTAAAGACAAAAAGGCCAAAACGGAAACTGCATCGAAAAAGTCAGACAAGAAATAGTCCCATTCGGTACTTTGCGTTTACTTACCCAGCTCGTCTGCTTGCTTCCCCCGTTCTCCCTGTCTAGAATCTGAGAGTTTGCCTGCTGGCGCCAGTCCCCATCCCCGCTAGCTGATAATTGGCCATAATTCGGAGAGTTTATGAAGACTATTTCTCTTGAGCAGGAGATTAATCCCTGGGAGGCACAATCTGCGCGCTTCAACTTTGCCGCCCAAAAGCTCAACTTGGATGAGGGCGTTTGGAAAGTCCTGCAGTACCCCAACCGCGAGTTGATCGTTCACATTCCAGTTTCAATGGATAACGGGAAGCTCGAGGTCTTCACTGGATTTCGAGTGCAACACTCCATTGCGCGCGGCCCTGCAAAGGGCGGCATTCGTTACGCGCCTGATGTAACCCTCGACGAAGTGCGCGCTCTCGCCAGTTGGATGACGTGGAAGTGCGCGATCGTCAATATTCCATTTGGCGGCGCCAAGGGCGGCGTAATTTGTGACCCTAAAAAAATGTCGTTGGGAGAACTGGAGCGCATGACTCGGCGCTACACCGCGGAACTGATCGAGTTCATCGGCCCCGAGAAAGATGTGCCCGCACCCGACGTGAACACCAACGAGCAGACCATGGCCTGGATTATGGACACATATTCCATGCACATGCGTCAGACCGTCACGGCGGTGGTTACGGGCAAACCCATCAACATTGGCGGCTCGCGAGGGCGACGCGAAGCCACCGGACGCGGGATCAAAATCGTATGCGACCAGGCGCTCAAGCAGCTTGGCCTTCAGCCGGAAAACACGCGCGTCATTGTGCAAGGCTTTGGCAACGTCGGCTCGAACGCGGCGCGCTTGATGGCCGAAGCGGGTTACAAAATTATCGGGGTAATCGAATTCGATGGTGCGATTTACAACAAGCACGGAATCGACGTGGTGGCATTAGAGAAGCATCGTGCCAGCGCGCGCAGCATTACTGGCTTCCGGGAAGCAGAAAGCGCCGATCCCGCCGAACTGATGCTGACAGAATGTGAAATTCTGGTGCCGGCTGCCACTGAAAATCAGATCACCAGCCGTAACGCTGAGCGCGTGAAATGCCGAATTCTGGCCGAAGGAGCCAACGGACCCACCACCGCCACAGCCGATGAAGTCCTGGCCGAGAAAAAGGTCTTCGTGATTCCTGACATCCTGTGCAACGCCGGCGGAGTTACAACTTCATATTTCGAGTGGGTACAGGACCGGCAGGGCTACTTTTGGAAAGAGTCGGTGGTTAACGAGCAGTTGGAAGACATCATGGTAAGCGCGTTTCAAGATGTCGTTCATTATGCCCAGATGCATAGCGTAAACAATCGCATCGCGGCTTATATGCTGGCCATCGATCGCGTGGCTTACACCATCAAACAGCGTGGAATTTACGCGTAAATGGCAAATACCTGAATGGAGAGAAGAATCATGAAGGGTTTCTCACGAATATTGTTTTCCGCAATGTTGGCGACGGCCCTCGCCCTAGTGATTGCCGGCACGGTGGCTGCGCAATCGAGCGCCGACTCTTCGATGAGCGCCAAAGCTTCCAAAGCTGCGGCTGCTATTGGAGAAAAGCTGGACATCAATTCCGCGACTAAAAATCAACTTGACGCGCTGCCCGGTATCGGCTCAACCTATTCTGAGAAGATCATCGCTGGTCGCCCATATCGCACCAAACGCGATCTAGTCACGAAAAAAATCATTCCGCAATCGGTTTACGAAAAGATCAAAGACCAGATTATTGCCCATCACAGCACGGCAACGGCTGCCACTCCGAAAAAATAGCCGTTGGATGACAATTCATTTCCGGCCCCCACATTGTGGCCTATAGCGAAGACGCGGAAGCTGACCGGGCTTTTTTTCGCGATGTTCTTGGCTTTGACCTGTGTGGACGCTGGTCATGGATGGCTCATTTTCGCCTTTTCCGCCGCAGAATGTGAGTTCCATCCATCAAGCCAAAATGGTCCCCATGAACTCTATTTGATTTGCGAGAACCTGAAGGAAGAAATTTCCTCATTGAAAACCAAGGGCATTATGTGCTCGGAAGTTCAGGAAGCCAGATGGGTTTGCTTTCGCAAATTGCGCTGCCTGGCGGCGGCAAACTAGGCTTTTATCAGCCTATGCATCCCCGACCCTCAGCTAGATAAGCGTGACACTTCAGACTGACGATTCCCCCTTTTGCGCGTTGCGTTCGCGATTCCCGGTGGAGGATAATCAATTATCGGCTTGGGATATTCCCCTGCGCGATTCTGTTGCTTGTGAACCTTCCTAATTCCATCACGCTGGTCCGCATCTGCATGATCCCCCTGCTGATGTGGGTGCTTTTGACTCCCCACCTGAGCAGCGCGAATGGCGAGAAGGAAATTCTGGCTTCTGCGTTATTCATCGCGGCTTCTATCACCGACGGTATTGATGGTTACATCGCGCGCCGGCGCGGTCAGATCACCACCATGGGTATTCTGCTTGACCCGTTGGCCGATAAGCTGCTGATCGCGGCGGCTTTCATCACTTTGGTTCAATTCAATCCACGGTTGGTGCCTGCCTGGATTGCCGTAGTGATCATAGGCAGGGAGTTCCTGGTGAGCGGTTTACGAGCGATTGCGGTCTCAGAAGGTTTTACGATCGAAGCCAGTGATCTCGGTAAGTTCAAGATGTTCGTGCAGATCGTTTCGGTTGTAGCCGTCATCCTGGATCATCGCTGGCAGGAGTGGGCGCTCGGCTCTTACGTACTTTCGGTTCACTGGATCGCATTGATAGCCATCTGGTTCATGGTGGCGTTGTCCTTGATTTCCGCGGGAGACTACTTTGCTGCTTTCTGGCGGAGAATCGAGCGTCATGCGGCCAAGCGCCAAAAGCGTGCGTTTATCTTAAGCCGGCGCAAGAAGCGCAATGTCGCAGCCATCTGATCAGCCTCTGATAGTATCTGCCGCCCGCCGCGCTGAGCCGGAATACGACCCTGACGAACGAAAGATATTGCTGCAAATCGCGCATGAAGCAATTCTGTCGTTCTGCGAAGGCCGGCAAATATCTTTTTCGGCGCCTTCGCCACATCTGGCCGAACCTCGGGGCGTTTTTACGACTTTGTACTCCAGTCAAAAATTGCGCGGCTGCGTGGGGCTTCCAGTAGCCACTCTTCCGCTTTTTAAGGCGGTCGCTGAAACCGCGCGGGCCGCAGCCAGCGAAGATCCTCGTTTCATGCGCGTCACCTCGCAAGAGGCCAGAAGCTTGCGCATCTCTGTCAGCATTCTTTCGCCGCTAAGTTCGATTATGTCGACTGAGATTCAAATTGGCCGGCACGGGCTGGTGATTTCACAAGGTGGGCGGCGCGGGCTCTTACTGCCGCAAGTACCGGTCGAGCATGGCTGGGACCGGAATACTTTCCTTGAGCAAACCTGCCTGAAGGCCGGACTGCCGTGCGATGCATGGCACAGCGGAGCGCACATCGAGGCTTTTACCGCGGAGATATTCGGCGATTCCGATTTCGATACTGCCGACCCCGGTTTCAATAAATAATTTGACAAAAAAATCGGGAAGGATCTCTCCTTCCCGAAAGCTGCTGATCGTTTTAATGCCTACTGCTGATCGAGTTCCACCGTGTCGCCGACGTGAATCGGTTCCAGAGAGAACACAATCATTCCGGTTGAGGTAGTCGGCGTGGTACCCATGATCACTATTTCGCCCAGTCCCCGCCGCGGCATATCGTCGGTATGAATAACTGGTCCATGTCCGCGGTCGAGGAAGGTCGGATTGATGACCGGCGGCTGACTCTGAGTCAGTTCGTAAGCATCCGCCTTGAAGGAAAGCGAATCAACTGGGTCACGGGTCACTGCACCTGGCAGGCGCTCTACGCGGACGAAGTCGCCAACCTTCAATCCCTGGTTCGCTCCAATGTTTAGATAAACCGTCCCGCCAGAACCCAACTCAGAATCGAAGTCTTTAGCGAGCAGAATGCGTCCACTCACTTGTCCGTTCGCCGGAGCAAAACGGTCGAAGCGGAGTGGTGGGTGAAAGTTGACTAGTTTCCTTTCTTCGTATGGAACTACCAAATCGCCGGGTGCCACCGAATCGCAACTGAACTCGATGCGTGCGATCGCGGTGTGTGATCGGGTGTCGATGATTCGTACTCGGGCCAATTCCTCATAAGGGTGGCCGGCAGCTTTCAAAGCCGAGAATTGACCGGGGTAAAGCTCATAACGATTGGGGTCTCGCAACTCGCGAATGATCGTGTATTGCTGGCCTACTTCATAGCCTTTACCGTGC
This sequence comes from Terriglobales bacterium, assembly GCA_050746025.1. Taxonomy (GTDB): domain Bacteria; phylum Acidobacteriota; class Terriglobia; order Terriglobales; family Acidobacteriaceae; genus Gp1-AA145. The sequence continues at coordinate 19,741 of JBOGLH010000197.1, forward strand.
AGGAAAATGGCCTCACCGTTTCCAAAGTTGGTGTTGAACGGAGACTCGGTCCCGCCAGTTACGAAATTACTCCTGGGTTCAGGCTTCCTCAAGAACCCGGCGCAGTATAGGTCCGCCATACTCGGCGTCTGCACTTTTTCGACAGGAAAGTTAATGACGGTCGAGACGGTTCCACCAGGAGTCGGCTCATCGGATTGCATGTCCTGCTGTGCCCAGGAAAGTCCGGCCATCAACGGCAACAGAAAAAATACAGCTCTCTTCATGGTTCCTCCCAAGGCCCGCGCCTGACTCGGTGTTTCTCTAAGTTACTTAAAACAAAGAAGCTACAATGTGGAAAGTAGCAAGGTAACCAGGGTGGGTCAAGGTTACGCAGGTCTATTGTGGGGGCTGTTAAAAAGTTTACTGCCCTAAAACGGTGCAATGTTGTTGCGCTGTGATGCTGTGTCCCTGTAATATCGCGCGGTTAATGGAAGCGGAAAATAGTCACTATTCCAGGCTGATGCATCTGCGATTGTCGCGGGTATGCGTGGCAATCGCGGCGACAAACCCGGCCGAGATGTTGGAGAAAGCCGAGGCGGTTGCTCGCGATAACCCATTTGTAGAGCTCAGGTTAGACTACATTTCCCGGCCTGGGCTTGCGTTCCCAAAGATCAGGGAATTCACCGAAACTCACCCTCACGTGACGGTGATCGCGACTTGCCGCCGCGCCCCCAGCGGCGGCAAATTCAAAGGTCCTATCAACTCGCAGCTTGAGATTCTAGGCAAAGCAGCGGAAGCAGGCTGTCAGCTGGTGGACGTGGAACTTCAGACTGCGGTAAGGCTGAAACCATCCCAATCAGCCAAACTTCGGAGGAAAGCCGCCGTTGTCCTGTCCTTCCACGACTTCCGGGCGACACAGAAGCTGGGTGAGACCCTAAAGAAGATGTTGGCGTACCCTGCCGACTTCTACAAAATCGTGGGCACAGCCACCAGCTTGTATGACAACGTCACCATGATGAAGTTCCTGGAGAGCCACCAGGACGAGCATAGTCTGGTCGGCTTATGTATGGGTCAGCAGGGAATCATCAGCCGGGTGCTGGGCGTTCGCGCGGGAAGTGCATTTACATTCGCGGCACTTACCGCCGATGAAAAGACTGCTCCCGGGCAGGTGACCGCGCAGGAGTTGCGTAGTATATATCGCATTGATCAAGTGGATGCGGCTACCAAGGTGTATGCCGTGGCCGGAGATCCGGTTTCTCATTCTTTGTCGCCGGCGATTATGAATGCCGCCCTGCGCCGCGAAAATGTGAATGGAGTGTTTCTCGCACTGAATACCAAATCGCTGAAAGATCTGCTGGCATGTGTGCGAGAGATTCCTATCCAGGGCCTCGCTGTCACCATGCCGCACAAAGAGGCCATCCTTAAGTATCTGGATAATACCGATCCGCACACGTCCCAAATTGGCGCGTGTAACACCGTGGTTCGTTCGCCAGATGGCAAGCTCTATGGATTCAACACCGACACTTCAGGGGTGGTGCGCCCGCTGGAGCAGCGTATTCCGCTAAGCGGGGCCCGTATTCTGGTGTTGGGAGCCGGTGGTGCAGCACGTGCGGCAGTGTTTGGATTAAAAGAGCGCGGGGCGGAAATTTTCATCCTGAATCGGAATGTAGCCGCGGCTCAGAAACTCGCGCGCCAGGCGAAGGCCCGAACCGTGAAACGGCAGGATTTGAAAAAATTGGACTTCGACGTCCTTATCAACGCCACCCCTGTCGGCATGGGTAATACTCGCGAATCTCCGCTGAATCCTGAAGAGATCAGAGCGAAAATTGTCTTCGATATGGTTTATGATCCGGCCGAAACGCGGTTGTTGAAATTGGCGAAGGAACGCGGTGCGGAAGTTATTCCTGGCAGTGTGATGTTCGTCCACCAGGCAGCGCGTCAATTCGAAATCTGGACCGGCAAGCCGGCGCCAAGAGAAGACATGCTGCGAATTGTGACGGTAGCGTTAGCCGAAAGAGCAGCAGCCCGTAATGGAGTGAATAATGGAGTGAAAGAGAAGCGAGCCGTGTAGCTCGGACTGGTGTGGGCATGTCTAGAAGGTTAAGAAATTTGCGATCAGCCGTTTTCCCTCTACGGTCAGCACGCTTTCCGGATGAAACTGCACTCCCTCGACGGGCAATTTTTCATGGCGCAATCCCATAATTGTGCGCGACCCGTCGCTCTCAGTCGTCCATGCGCTTACTTTCAGCTCCGGCGGCAAAGTTTTTTCTTCCACAATCAGAGAGTGATAGCGCGTCGCAGTGAACGGTGATGGAAGATTTTTGAAAACCGTCCGGCCGTCATGTTTCACCGAGCTGGTCTTCCCATGCATCAGATGTGGGGCTCGGATTACCTTTCCTCCGAAGGCCGCGCCCAGAGCTTGGTGTCCAAGGCATACTCCGAGAATCGGACAGTCGCCGCTGAGTTGCCGGAATAAATCGATGCTGATGCCTGCGTCTTGCGGCGTGCAGGGGCCGGGAGAAATGAGGATATGTTCTGGGCGCAGTGCTTTCACTTCTTTCACCGTGACTTGATCGTTGCGGCGCACCACGACTTCTGCGCCCAACTCACCCAGATATTGCACCAGGTTGTAAGTGAACGAATCGTAATTATCGAGGACAAAAACCATTGTTATCAGATTACATCAGCTGGCGGCCTGGGTGTTCGCCCGGGCTTTGCAATGCGCTAGGCTGACGAATACGTGCTGATTTACAATGCCAGGCTTCAACTTGTGCTTGACATGCCGCGCGCGAAGTTACATGCTTACAGGGTTTTAGGGCTCCCTCGGAATGGACCTCGAAGTCGGACAGGCTGAAAAACGTGCTACTCGGCGATTCGCGCTACGGTTGCCGGTGTCGGTAACTCACCCTGGCGAAGGCATAGCGTCACTCATTGCCCAGACCCGTGACGTCAGCGCCCGAGGCATTTGTTTTTACCTCGACGCGCCCATGACCACGGGCTCTGCAATAGAGTTCACCCTCACTCTTCCCCCAGAAATTACTCTGACCGAAAGCATTCGAGTACGATGCAAGGGGAAAGTGGTTCGCGTCGATGATGGACTTGTGGATGCGAAAGTCCCAGTCGCCGCAGTTATCGACGAATACGAATTCCTTTCGGAATCGTAAACTGCTCATTGGATCCGTTCTTGATACTGTCAGGACTGATAAGTGCCGTTGGCTTAAAGCAGAAACGAGCTCTCGCCTGATGCAAACTGAATACCGTCTTACTAGAACAAAGATTCTAAGTAGGGAGTTATAGCCATTTAGGCAAGGTGCGAGGGAAATTTATAAGAGAATGCAGTAGCCAAGATAGGTTCAGTACATCTACAATCTTTGGGCTGTCAACTTACTGAGGGGGAACAATGTCAAATCTGAACTCCGCGCTCCAGGAACTTAGAGACGAGCGGAAGCAGGCGCAAGCGCAGCTAGAGAAGTTAGATCAAGCTATTTCCGTAATCGAAGGATTGGCGGGCCGTACTAACACGCGTACCTCGAACGGCTCGCGCCGCGGACGTTCACTGTCAGCGGCCGCACGCAAGCGTATCTCTGAAGCACAGCGCGCGCGTTGGGCACAGAGAAAGAAGCAGGCGGGGACGGTATCTTCAGCCGGACCGCGTGCGGTTCCGAGCAGGAAGCCTTTGTCGGCGTCAGCTCGTCGCAGGATAGCTGCAGCACAAAAAGCGAGATGGGCGAAGTTTCGTTCGCAGCAAAAAGCCGCAGCTTAGTTCCGGAAGTCTTAGTTGTAAGAGATTATTGCCGGGATATTTGAGTTACGCGGTAACAGGTTCTTTCTTCGTCGCGTAATGAGTGTCCACATAATCGTCGAGGATACCTATAAATTCTTCGACGATTTTTTCGCCCCTGAGCGTTGTCATCAATCGACCATCGACATAGACCGGGGCTTTAGGCTCCTCAAACGTACCCGGAAGTGAGATCCCCAAACTCGCATGCTTGGATTCTCCGGGGCCGTTCACCACGCATCCCATGACCGCAACTTTCATTTCTTCCACGCCAGAATAGCGCTGCTTCCATATCGGCATCTGTTCGCGTAAGTACGTCTGTATTTGCTCTGCCATCTCCTGGAAGAATGTACTGGTGGTGCGTCCGCAGCCTGGGCAGGCGGTAACTTGCGGAGTGAAGCTGCGGATCCCGAGTGACTGAAGAATCTGCTGCGCCACTCGAACTTCCTCAGCGCGATCACCGCCCGGAGCTGGAGTAAGTGAAACCCGAATCGTATCCCCGATCCCTTCTTGTAAAAGAATCGACAGGCCTGCGCTCGAAGCCACAATGCCCTTTGCTCCCATCCCCGCTTCGGTGAGCCCTAAATGCAATGGATAACTGCAACGCCCTGCCAGCGAGCGATAGACGTCTACCAGATCCTGCACTCCGCTTACTTTGGCGCTGAGGATGATCTGGTCGGGACGTAAGCCATATTTTTCGGCCGCAGCGGCTGAGTTCAGCGCGCTCACCACCATGGCTTCCATGGTGACTTCGCGAGCGTCTCGAGGCTCTGACGAACGAGAATTCTCGTCCATCATCCGGGTAAGTAGCGATTGATCGAGCGACCCCCAATTTACGCCAATGCGGACCGGCTTCTGGTTTTCGGTTGCAACTTCGACCATAATGCGAAAGTTAGAGTCATCCTTGCGGCCGATACCGACATTGCCGGGATTAATGCGGTACTTCGCTAGTGCCCGCGCGCAGGCGGGAAACTTCTTCAGCAGAATATGGCCGTTGTAATGGAAGTCGCCGATGATCGGCACATCAATTCCGCGCTTGTCGAGTTGTTCCACAATGTGCGGCACAGCGGCCGCGGCTTCTTCGTTGTTGACTGTTACCCTGACCAGCTCTGATCCGGCACGCGCTAGTGATGCCATTTGCTCCACGGTAGAGGCTACGTCGGCGGTATCGGTATTGGTCATGGACTGCACCACAACCGGTGCATCGGACCCGACGCGAACCTGGCCTATGGTGCAAGTAACGGATTTACGGCGAACAATTGTGGCCATGGGAAAGAATAGTTTAACAGGCTGAGCTGCCAAGCGTCAGCAATCGGGTGGCCGAAAAAAGCTTCTAGTTTTGGCTATAGTCCAGCTGAAATTAACGTAGAAAGCTGCAGCACCAAAAACAGTGCCGCACCTTGATGTGCTCAGTGCCGGAGGCACGGTATCGGAAAGCCCGGCACGGAAGTGCCGGGTGGGCACCGCCAACAAAACCGAGTCCCGCTGGGACGGCACACCTTCGACTCAGCGCCGAAGGTGCGGTACCGGGAAACCCCATGGGAGTACCGGGAAGGTTACGCACCCACCTCCTCGGCAACAAACGTCATTCGCGATTTCCGAATCATCGCTTCAAATTCTCTCTCATGTGAACGTGAAGTGTGATTGCCCGCCTGACGCTCGATGGACTACCGCGGTGCGAAGCTCACGCTGAAGTGCCGTCCCGAAACGGGACTCGGCATCACTTGTCATCCAGACCCGGCACTTCCGTGCCGGGCTTTCGCATACCGCCCCTTCGGGGCTGCCCCGAAGCACTCAGCTGATGCTGTCGCTTGATTGCAGCGCTATGGTAATCTCTGCGCGATCGTCTTCGCTATGTCGTTATAAATCACCATCGCGGCAAACAAAATCAGGAACACGAACGCTGCCTGATAGATGCGTTCTTTAATCCGCAGGCTGATGTCGCGCCGCATCAGAGCTTCGATGAACAGCAGCAAAATCACTCCGCCGTCCATGATGGGAATCGGTAAGAGATTAAAGATCCCCAGGTTCAAACTAATCGCCGCGCACAAGCCCAGAAGTGGAATCCAGCCTTTCTGTTGAGCGGCCTCGCCAGCTTGCTGTGCAATTCCGATTGGACCGGACATGGTCTTGATAGAGGCCTTATACTGAATCAGTTTGCCGACCAATTGCAGCAGAATAACTGAATAACGTTTGTTGTCGGATAGTGAATGGCTGAAGGCCTGTGGAAGCGGTAACTTCGTGACCTTAGTCGCATATGAATTCGCGAATCCCAGCCGGTAATGCTTTTCCGCGGCTCCCGGCGTGTCCGCCAAAATCGGAGTGACATTAACCGTAAGACTTTGACCGTTGCGTTCAATCTGAAGCTGCTCGGGTTTCCCCTTGGCCTGCTGCAGACTGTCAATCATGGCCTGGATCGATGGAACCGGTTTCCCACCCATAGAGACGATTTTGTCACCCGCTTTTAACCCCGCTTTCGCCGCAGGCATCCCAGGTTCCACGTCGCCGATAACGACTGGTACGTATGGAGTCCATCCGGCCGCGCCCGCGCCTGAGTTCGACACCGACACGGGAACAACTGTGCCTTTAATGTCCTGGTCGCCTCGCTGCACCGTGTAGCTGAGCGGCTGATCGGCGCTGAGCAGTTGCTTGATTTCGACCTGCTCCCAGGTTGGATTTTGCACTCCATCGATCTGCACAATGCGGTCGCCGGGTTTAATGCCTTGTTTGTCTGCTGGCGAGCCGTGCTCTACCCAGCCCACAACCGCCGCTTCGTCTAGGTAGGCCGGATGTTCGTAGTGCACCATGTACACGCCCGTGAGCAGGAAGATGGCCAGCAGAATGTTCATTACCGGGCCGGCGATCGCAATAAGGAACCGGTGCCAACGTGAGTGCGACATGAACTCCCGCGGATCCCCGCTGCGCTCGTCCATCGGGTTTTCGCCGCTCATTTTGACGTAGCCGCCAAAAGGCAGTGCATTGATGCGGTAATCGGTTTCGCCTTTGCGGAAGCCGAACAACCGTTTCCCAAAGCCGATGGCAAACTGCTCGACCCGCACACCCAGCAACTTGGCCACCGCGTAGTGGCCAAATTCATGGATCAAAACCATGAAGCCAATCACAATGACAAAATAAAAAAGCGAAATAAAAAACTGATTCATAGGTATTGGTTAGTTTTCTCGCGTTCCAACAACGGCGGATGATTTGCGATCTTTTGAAGTCATAGCTGCTATCTTGTCGCGAGCCTGAGCGCGGGCCTTCTGGTCCACATCCAGCACCTGTCTTATAGATTCCAATTTGCCCACCGGCGTTTCAGAAACCACCTCGTCAATGAGTAGGGGTATTTCGTGAAACCGGATGCTTCCATCCAGAAACGCCGAAACCGCGATCTCGTCAGCGGCGTTCAGGGCAACCGTCTTACCGCCACCCGCGCTGGCCGCGTTATACGCCAGGCGCAAGCATGGGAATTTTTCCATGTCCGGAGGACAGAAATCGAGGTGCCGTAAGTCACTCAGACTAAAGTTCAGTTCGGAAGGGATGCGTTCTGGATAGGTTAACGCATACAAAATCGGTAGGCGCATGTCAGTTACGGAGAGTTGAGCAAGAATGCTGCCATCGACGAATTCGACTAGCGAGTGAATCGTTGATTGGGGGTGAACAATGACCGAAACCTGCTCCGGCGGCATGTTGAACAAACGGCATGCCTCGATAACCTCGAATCCCTTGTTCATCAAGGTAGCTGAATCAATAGTAATGCGATTGCCCATTTTCCACGTGGGATGGTTCAGCGCCTGCTCTACTGTGATATCGGCAAATTTGGATTTCGGCGTATGCAGGAATGGGCCCCCCGAAGCAGTAAGCCAGATGCGCCGGACTTCCTCCATGCGGCCACCTCGCAAGCATTGATGAACGGCGTTGTGCTCACTGTCAATTGGAAGCAGTGGCTTGCCCTGGCGCCGAGCTTCGGCGGTGATCAGTTCACCAGCCGCGACCAGGCATTCTTTGTTGGCCAGACCCACGGATTTCCCAGCCCGCACCGCCTCATATGTGGCTTCCAGTCCAGCGACTCCGACGATTGCGCTGACCACAAAATCTACCTCAGGATGGGTGGCAACGCGAACGTTGCCCGCGGCGCCATGTGTGACTTCGATGTCGGTGATGCCGCTAGATTTCAATCGTGATTTGAGGTTCGAGGCATGTGATTCGGCCGCCACCGAGATCACTCGCGGACGCCAGCGCTGCGCCTGCTCAAATGCAAGTTCGACATTGCGTCCGGCTGCCAGGGTGATCACCTGAAACCGGCCCGGGAATGATTCGACCACACTGAGAGTGCTGCGGCCGATGCTGCCGGTCGATCCCAAAATCGCAATGCGCTTCATGGATGTAGATATGGTACTAGAAAGAGGGAATTCGGCTTTTACAGACTTGGGACAGTGTGACTCCCGTAACGCCTTCGCAAAGATGTGACAAAAGGCCTTCTCTGCCCAACCCTATAATTTTCACGTGCCCCAGCAATCCAAAATCGGCGCGGTATTTGTGTTCCTTTTCGGCCTGCCGTTTTTTGGCTTCGGTCTATTTTTCGCATTTGCAATGCTGTCCTCTTCACCCGCGATCCACAAAAGTGGAAACCCCATTGCCGGAGCAGCCTTTGGTCTAGTCTTTGCGATGATCGGCGCAGGGCTGATGTTTGGCGCCATTTATGGATACAAGCAGCTGAAAAGGCAAGAAGAGCTCAAAGCAGCGAATCCGAATTCTCCATGGTTGTGGCACCCCGACTGGGCAACCAGCAAAGCGCAAAGCCTAAGTCGTAATTCCGCTATTGGCTGGTGGATCGGCACGATCCTGGTGAGCATGATTGTGGTGCCGATTGCGACCACCGCACTGCCGCCATTGCTGCGCAATTCCGATCCAAAGGCGCTGATCCTGATCGGCCTCTTTGTCTTTCCTGCGATCCTGCTGGCGGGTGCCTTGCGGGCGACAGCGCGCCGCGGGCGTTATGGCAAAACTTACTTCGAATTCAACTCCCTGCCATTTTCGCCAGGCAAGCATATGAGCGGACAAATCCAGCTTCGCTTGCCGACCTCAACCCCACATGGAGTCGATCTGCAGCTTTCCTGTGTTCGTCGCATCATCACCGGATCAGGTAAAGAACAAACTACCAATGAAATTATCCTGTGGCAGGGCGAAGCCAATGTGCCTCAGTCCGCCTTGGTTTCAGGGCCACTGGGAACAGCGATTCCGGTGGACTTTGGAATTCCTCAAGACGCTTACGAAACCGATCACCAGCAGACTCAAGATCAGCTGCTGTGGTTGTTGACTGCTAAAGCCGATGTTCCCGGCGTGGACTATTACGATAAGTTCGAAGTGCCGGTTTTTCGGACCTCAGGCGGGGCATCATCGCCCACCCCCGACGCGAATTTTACAACTTCTAATTTCGGGTCCGCTTCTAGTTTCGGATCCTCGTTCGGTGCTGCCTCTGCCACGGGAACCGCTCCCGCATTCGAATCTGATTCATCTGAAGTCCCCGTGCCGCTTTATCCGAAAGTCGTCGTGGCAGCTACAAACGATGGATCAACCGAATTCTATTTCCCTGCGTTCCGCAATCGCGCTCAGACACTCGGGCTATTCTTATTCACGGCGATTTGGACCGGCGTGGTTTATTTTCTCGCGCAATCTAAAGCGCCGTGGTTTTTCGCCGTGGTATTTGGGCTTTTTGATCTAATCCCCATCTACGGATTCCTTCAGAGCGCGTTCGGCAGCACGCGGATCGTGGTCGGCGGCGGAAGGATAATTTCTCAACGCAAAATGCTGGGAGGCGGATCTCCACGCGAAATTCCGTTCAGCGACATTCAAAGCATTGTCGCGGGGATGGGACTGCAAAGCTCGAACGCGGTTAGCGGGTCTTATCGCGTTCGCCTGCGGACGAAAAGCGGCGAGGATTTCTCGCTGGTTGACAACATCACGGACCGGCAGGAAGCGCGCTGGATTGTCGGACAGATTGAAAAACTCGTTGGCTTAAAAACCGATACCCATGTCGCGCTACAGGATTCATTCGGTCACGACTACTCGCGGCCCTCGCAGCGTCGAGTGAGCGGTGCAACCGTACCGCGGACCATCCCACGGGCTAACAAATTGGCGGCATTCGTTGGTGTTGCTGCCTTCATGCTCTGGACGGGGTACATCTTTTACAGAGTTATTGGCGTTCAGCACGCCGTCACTAATCGCTCCAATTCTGCCAGCACTAAAGCGAACTCACATAAAGCCGTCGGGCGTATTGCCTACGCTCCCCTCACCGACGACGACGTGCAACGAATTCAACAGCTCCCCATGCAGGAGCAGGCTGAAGAATTGCTCGAACGCGCAATCGAACATGATCCGCGCGCGCTTGATCTCTTTGAACAAAATATTGGGTTGCCGGAGTGGCTTGGCAATATCAAACTGACCGAGCGCA
>JBOGLH010000198.1:0-26232 GCA_050746025.1 Terriglobales bacterium
CTTAATGGGAGCCGGGCGTATTTTCATGCCTTGGCCGACGGACTTATTTGCCCCGAGCATAAAAGGCTGGCATCTTCGGAGATGTCGGGAGAGTCACGGAAACTTGCGGGTGAGATGCTGCGAGCACCATTGTCAGGATTACGAATCTCAGGATTGCCTGCTTCTACGGGCAGGGACCTGAGAAAATTTCTGTTACAAACTCTGGAACGTCATATCGAAAAAAAACTGGTGACGCGAGGCATGCTGGAGAAGGTGACCGGATAGTTTGATCTCTGGAGTGATGCTGACGCCCACCGCTCACTTCCATTACAATGTGTCGATTAGAATTGTGGATTAGTTCTCCGCCTGCGTAGCTCCTGAAACTTAGCCTTAATGTTCACAGCTGGCTAGAAGCGCAACGGCCAGGGAGCAGCCTCACTAGGAATCCATGACTGCCGCAAAACCCAATCCGCCAACTTTCCAGGAGCTTATTCTGAGCCTGCAGAAGTTCTGGGCGGAGCGGGGTTGCGTTCTGCAGCAGCCTTACGATCTGGAAGTTGGCGCGGGAACCATGGCGCCGGAGACTTTTTTGCGAGTGCTGGGGCCAAAGCCGTACAAAGTGGCTTACGTGCAGCCGTCGCGGCGTCCGGCGGATGGTCGATACGGCGAAAATCCCAACCGGCTTTATAAGCACACTCAGTTGCAGGTGATCCTGAAGCCGCCGCCGGAGAATGTGCAGGAGCTTTATCTGGAGTCGCTGGGCGCGATCGGCATTGATCTTCGCCAGCACGACATCAAGTTCGAAGAGGACAACTGGGAGTCACCGACGCTGGGTGCATGGGGCATCGGCTGGCAGGTGATGCTCGATGGGCTGGAGATCACGCAGTTCACTTATTTTCAACAGTGCGGGGGAGTGGACCTGTTTCCAATTTCAGCCGAACTGACTTATGGTCTGGAGCGAATCGCTGCTTTCCTACAAGATGTCGATTCGATTTATGACATCGTGTGGGCGCACGATCCTGAGACCGGAGTTCCGACCACATATGGCGACGTTCGGCTGGCAGACGAGTTGCAGCTCTCGGTTTACAACTTCGAGATGGCGGACGTCGAGAAGACGTGGAAGCATTTTGATTTGTGCGAAGCAGAATGCAAAGGGTTGCTGGAAAAGTATGCGGCTTTTATGAACGATGGAAGGCCGAAGCTGGTATCATCAGAAAACGGAGAGGAGAAAACTGAAAAACCAACGGTCATGGAAAAGCCGCGATTTCCGCTGCTTGCGGCTTACGAGTTGTGCTTGAAATGCTCGCATCTGTTCAACATTCTGGATGCGCGCGGCGCGATTTCTGTGACCGAGCGGGTTGGCGTGATTGCGCGAGTGCGGGCGTTGGCAGTGGGAATTGCGAAATCCTGGGTTGATCAGCAGACTCAAACCGAAACCAGTGGATCGGAAGAACCTGAACCTGCGACACGGAAGAGTGTTTCCAGGAAAAGCGAGCCTTTGCCGGTCGCATAGAAAGTGCTTTTACCACAAAGGACACGAAGGTTCACGAAGGAATATTTGCCTGATGTCCATTAAAGGTACGGGATCGAATGCCTGATTTTCTTTTAGAGATCGGAACCGAAGAAATTCCCGCTCGCATGATCGCGGCCGCGCAGGAAGAGCTGCAGCGCCGGGTTGGCGATCTGTTAAAGCGGGAGCGACTTGCCGCGTCTGGAAAACTCTCCACATTCGATACTCCTCGCCGCTTAGCCATACTGGTGTCTGAAATTCCCCATGCGCAACCGGATGCGACTGAGCAGATTAATGGACCGGCGATGAGCGTTGCGTTCAAAGATGGACAGCCGGGTCCAGCAGCCCATGCTTTCGCTAAAAAGGCCGGCGTCGACGTTTCGCAGTTGGAACGGGTGACAACTCCCAAGGGCGAATATCTATCCGCGAAGATCACCAGCAAAGGCCGCGCCGCCGCCGAAATACTTGCGGAGATGCTGCCGAAGGAAATCTCTTCGATTTACTGGCCAAAAAATATGTACTGGCGCAAGACCAACGAAAGGTTTGTGCGTCCGGTGCGTTGGTTGGTGGCCATGCTTGATGGCCAGGTGATTCCACTTGCGTTCGGCGGAGTAGAGGCTACTCGCGAATCGCGGGGCCACAGAATATTGTCGAGTGGGAACCTTACAATTCCGAGAGCAGGCGCTCAATATGCCGAAGCCTTGCGCTCGGCCAAGGTCCTGGGTAGGGAAGAGCGCGAACAGCAGATTCGCAAAGCTTTGGATGCAGCGACTCGCACGATCCCCGGCGCTCGTTGGCGCGAAGACAAATCGTTGCTGGACACGGTAGTGAATCTTACAGAGTGGCCTTCGGCGATTCTCGGTAGCTTTGAACGCGAATATCTCAAGCTTCCGGAAGAGGTGCTGGTCACGGTGATGCGTGATCATCAGAAATATTTTGCGCTTGAGGATGCGAAAGGAAAACTGCTGCCGAATTTTCTTGCCGTGTTGAACACCGACGGTGATCCGCAAGGCTTGATCCGGCACGGGAACGAGCGTGTGCTGCGGGCGCGCTTCAACGATGCGCGATTCTTCTGGCAAAGCGATCAGAAAATCCCTCTGCGCGAGCGGCTGCCTTCGCTTAAGAGTGTAACTTTTCAGAAAGACCTGGGCAGCTACCACGCAAAAACTATGCGGGTGCAAAGGCTGTGTAGTTGGACATGCGAACTTCTTCGCGACGCCGGCTTGCAGGTGCGGCCTGGGGTGGTCCATAAGGCGGCGTGCCTGGCGAAAACCGACCTCACGACGGAACTGGTGAAGGAGTTCACGGAGCTACAGGGAATCGTCGGCGGATTGTATGCCAGGGTTCAAAATCTTGACAACGGAATGCCCGATGAAACCCGCCAGGCAATTGCGGCAACAATTTATGACCAATACAAGCCGCAATCGGCCGAAGGTTCGGTTCCGCGGAAGATTGAGGGCGCAGTGCTCGCCATTGCCGACAAGGCTGATACCATCGCCGGAATGTTTGCGCTGGGGTTGCAACCCACGGGATCGAAGGACCCATTTGCATTGCGCCGACAGGCGAATGGAATTGTGAGGACGATTGCAGAACACAAATTACCGATCCATCTTGGTAATTTTTTTGAGCTGGCGCGCGAAACTTACAGAGCTAGTGAAGCGGAGAAAAAATTCGCAAGCCGAGTCAACTTCGGGGAATCAATTCGGGCTTTTTTCCGCGAGCGGCTGGAGTTTTATCTCAAAGATCAGTTGGGGTACAAGTACGACGTGGTGAATGCCGTTCTGGCAGCGGGTGCAGACGACATTGTGGACGCGGTGGGGAGAGTTGAAGCGGTTTCAAAAGTGCGCGGCTCTGCAGATTTCGAGTCGATTTCCGTCGCGTTCAAGCGCATTAAGAACATTTTGCGGCAGGCGAATGAAAGCGGGAAGCGTGCCGGATCGTCAGTCGATCCGGATGTATTCAGCGAAGACGCAGAGAAAAAGCTAGGTGTACTGATTCCCGAAATTGCGAAAGCGGTAAATGGTTTCAGAGAGGGAAAAGATTATTCCCGTGCACTGGCAGAAATATCCCGCATTCGTCCCGCAGTGGACACGTTTTTCGATAAAGTAATGGTAATGGTTGAGGATGAGAAGTTGCGCGCCAACCGGCTGGCGCTATTGCAGACATTGTTGCTGGAATTCTCAACGATCGCCGATTTCTCAGAAATAGTGGCGGAAAGCAAAGCATAGCTTTTGTGTGGGGACAGCTGCCCTCGGCTGTCCAGCTCGGCAATGCCGAGCACCATGGCCGGACCGGGAAACATCGTCGAGCTTGAGTTCGACTGGACAGCCGAGGGCGGCCGTCCCACGTGAAAATCTCTTATAAAATAAGGACAGCACTCATGGCGACAATGACGATTCCAGAAGAAGTTCAATCGCGCGCTCCCCAAACAGCGACCAAGTATGTGTACTCGTTTGGCGGCGGCAAAGCCGACGGTAACGGCAAGATGAAAGAAGAACTCGGCGGAAAGGGCGCGGGTCTGGCCGAAATGACCAATGCGGGCTTGCCGGTGCCTCCAGGATTCACGATCCAGACCGAGGCCTGTCGCGAATACATGAAGCGCGGAGGCGTTTCGTCACAAGTAGATAGGCAAATGGACGAAGCTCTTCGGAAACTGGAAAACCTCCAGGGGCAGAAGCTCGGTTCGGGCGAAAATCCTTTACTGGTCAGCGTTCGCTCCGGCGCGAAGTTTTCCATGCCGGGGATGATGGACACGATTCTGAATCTCGGACTCAATGATCAGAGTGTTGAGTCGCTGGCCAAGAGAAGCAACAATCCACGCTTTGCGTACGACTCGTATCGGCGATTGATCCAGATGTTTGGCAGCGTGGTGCTGGAGATCGAGAAGCACGCGTTTGAAGAAGTGTTCGACGGGAAGAAGAAGCAAAAGAAAGCCAAGCTCGATACCGACCTTGATGCGAAGGCGCTGAAAGAAGTCATCTCCGAATACAAGAAGGTCGTCAAAAAGCACGCCCGCCGCGACTTTCCGCAGGACCCGCATGAACAGCTGGTGATGGCGCGAGATGCCGTGTTTCGCTCGTGGCAAAACGATCGGGCGAAGCACTACCGCCGCATCAACAACATCGATGACATGCTGGGAACCGCAGTGAACGTGCAGGCAATGGTGTACGGCAACCTCGGGGATACCAGCGGCACCGGGGTCGGATTCACCCGCAATCCGGCAATCGGAACCAAAGAGTTCTACGGCGAGTTCCTGATCAACGCCCAGGGCGAAGATGTGGTCTCTGGAGTGCGCACGCCGGTTCACATTTCGCAGCTCGAAAAGATCATGCCGGACGTTTACCGGCAACTGCACGAAATCACTACCCGGCTGGAAAAGCATTACCGCGATATGCAGGACTTCGAGTTCACCATCCAGGACGGCAAGCTCTATATGCTGCAGACTCGGAACGGCAAACGCACGGGAATCGCCGCGGTGCGAGTTGCGTTGCAGATGGTTGACGAAGGACTCATCAGCAAAGAGGAAGCGATCTTCCGCGTGGAACCGAACCAGTTGTATGACTTTCTGGTCCCGCGCCTGGATGAGAAGAAGGCGAAGGTTGAAGTTCTTGCCACTGGACTTCCGGCGTCGCCCGGTGCCGCCGTTGGCCAGATTGTTTTCACCGCTGACGAAGCGGTTGAGAAGGCGGGCCACGGCGCGAAAAAGAATCCTGTGATTCTGGTACGTGCCGAAACCACGCCTGAAGATATTCACGGCATGGAAGTAGCCGCTGGGATTCTGACCTCGCGCGGCGGCATGACCAGCCATGCGGCAGTAGTTACTCGAGGCATGGGAAAGTGCTGTGTAGCCGGCGCTGGAGACATTCACGTCGACGAGAAGAAGCGTGAGATGCAAGCCAAGGGGCAGACCTTTAGAGCGGGCGATTGGATTTCGCTCGATGGCACTACCGGCCGCGTGATCAAAGGCAAACTGGATTCGATTCCGCCTAAGGCTGACGATCCGGAGCTGTTGAAGTTCATGGGGTGGGCCGAGCCTTTCCGAACCATGAAAGTACGGGCCAATGCTGATATCCCGCGCGACGCCATTCAAGCGCGCGCATTCGGCGCTGAAGGCATCGGATTGTGCCGCACGGAGCACATGTTTTTCGGTGAAGAGAAACTTCCGCACATGCGCGCGATGATTCTCGCCAACACAGAAAAAGACCGGCGCACGGCATTGAAGAAACTTTTGCCGCTGCAGCGGAAGGATTTCGAGGGCGTGTTCCGCGCCATGGATGGCTTCCCGGTCACGATCCGCACCCTGGATCCACCGCTGCACGAATTTCTGCCGCGACGCGAAGATCTGATGGTTGAGATCGCCGTTCTAGAAGTCACGAAGCCAAAATCACCAAAGCTCAGCGGACTACGCAAATTGCTGCGCCGCGTCGAAGAACTGCACGAGTTCAATCCGATGCTCGGTCATCGTGGTTGCCGACTGGGTATTACTTATCCCGAGATTACCGAAATGCAGGCTCGCGCAATTTTCGAGGCTGCCGTCGCGGTGGCGAAACAGGGCGTGAAGGTTTATCCCGAAGTTATGATTCCGCTGACGGCGACGCTGAAGGAGATGGCGAACCAGGCGGCGGTTGTTAATCGGGTGGCGCAAGAGGTATTCAAAGAGAAGGAAACCAAAGTCGAGTACATGGTCGGAACCATGATCGAGCTGCCGCGGGCTGCCCTAGTGGCCGATGAGATCGCGAAGGAAGCTCAGTTCTTTTCTTTTGGAACCAATGACCTGACGCAGACCACGTTTGGCTTCTCGCGAGACGACATCAACAAGGTGCTGCCAACGTATCTTGCCGAAGGGATACTGAAGCAGGACCCATTTGCGGTGCTCGATCGTGAAGGCGTAGGACAACTGGTCAAGATGGCGACCGAGCGTGGCAGGAAAACGCGGCAGAACCTGAAAGTCGGAATCTGTGGCGAGCACGGCGGCGAACCGTCGTCAGTGGAGTTCTGCTACCAGACGGGACTTAACTATGTTTCCTGTTCACCGTTCCGAGTGCTGACAGCCCGTTTGGCGGCTGCGCAAGCTTCGGCCAGCGATAACTTAAAAGTAGAGGGCGGAAGAACGAAATAAGAAGAAGAGGTGATTGTAGAGCCGGGATCACGATCCCGGCCTTTTTTTTGCATTACTGCATGGTGAAGGTTAGCTTGTCGAGATAAACCGTATACGGCGTGCCATAGCGGTTTCCGTCCAATTGATAATTAATTGTGACGCCATTCCACGACGTGGAGGTCGGCGGTTCGGTGTGATTAATGGCTGAGGTCTTGTCGTTCAAAGTGATGGACTTGAATAGCAATTGATTGGACGACGTACGCTCCACGTTCAACACCAAGTGGTTCCAGGCGCCGCTTATGGGGTTGCAGGGAATGCCTGTTGGCATCCACTTGTGATTAACATCGTCGTAGATATCCCATTGATGGCCGCCTCCGATTCTGCATTCATGTCCCCAGATGTAGGACTTTCCTCCGGTAAATTGATTGATGTCGAACTCCAAAGCCTGTGAAACACTCGCGTCTTTCACCCAGAAGTAAACATCGTAGGTGAAGTGATGAAGAGTGGGATTCAAAGTGTGATTGGTGTCGGCGAGGCCCTGCGATGAAAAACTGCCGATGAGGTGGTTATTCCAGAGCACATCTCCCCACTGATAACTGCCGCCGCCGTAGACAGATTTTGTTGAGAGGCCGTCCATCGAAGGCGACGAGGCATTCTGCGTCCATCCCCAAAGCAGGTCCGGTCCGGCAGCGGTGCAATGTCCGCAAATTCCCCAGCTTGGTGGTAGTAATGCGTATCCTGACCAACCCTTCTGGTTTTGCAGGTTGGCGAACGACTTAGCCGGAGGCGGAGGATTACTCGAACCTGAGCTGGTGACCGTCAGCTGGACATTGGCCTTTGACGACCATCCGCAATTGTCTGTTTCCTGTACCGAGACGTTATAGGTTCCAGCGGCGAGTGCCAAGCTTGCGTCAAGACTCGATCCGTTCACCGAGTAGGCCGGCGAATTCGAAGTGGTGTAAATTGCGATTTGCGAAACGCCCTTCGAACACGCCGGAGAACTGGCTATGGCTAAGAAATGAACTGGAGACACCGCGGTCGCAGTTCCTGATTTTGAAACGCTGGCACTCCCCGGAGCCGAAACCCAGATACCGGCCGTTGCCGGGAGTGCAGTGACGATGCACACGCACGCCATGGCATAAAGCTTTCCAACTCTCATTAACGATCTCCAGCAAAAAGGTGGTTTGACTGGCTGCTATGGTGCAGCTTGATTGGAAAGGATTCTATGTTTTCAGCGAGATAGATAAAACAGAAAACTGATTTGGGAATAATCGAAAGTACATGTTTTCACGCGCTACTCATGATTGGCGGAGCTGATTGCGACTTCAGGAGTGGCGTTGCCCAGCCTTTACCCGATCCCAAATTGGTGCCCCGCTCTCGCGTTCTTTGCTAGGTCCTGCCCTTAGCTTGTCGACGGGACGGGTAAGATGCTCTCTGTGGAGTGAGATTTCAGTAGAGTCAAGATTGGCGATACGGGCGGCATTCAGGCCCACCCTTCGCAAAGAACGCGAAGAGTGGAGCACCCACTTTCATTGGGTCGCGCCACGAGACTCAAGGCTGGGCCAGCCGACTATGCATAGGCGAAGGGTCGGTGTTTGCGGCTTTTCCAGAAATAAGCGAGGATGATCACACTCGCAACCGGTGCGTACGCGCACCACACCGAGGTAAACGCGTAACGTTTAATGACCATTACAACCAGCAGTATCGCCAGGTTGGCCTCTCCGAAGGTACCATCATCCTGATCTTCGAGAAAAACAGCGAGCCACAAGTGGCAATCACATAGAACACTGCAACCGCCGTATTGTTGGTCGCTTAATTGATGTAGACGATGCCTGCACCGCACTTACGGTCTGCAGAATTTTCGGGGAACCGTCGGGACTCGGTGCTATTATTGTTCCCGCCCCGCGTGCCTTCCCCCCGCGATCGAGACTTTGAAACGATGACAAATCGACTCTGGGAATCCCCTATGAGATTTGAAGCTAACATTGGTTCAGAACCTGAGCTTCCCATTCCATCGAGAAGCGCAATTTCCACTTCGGAGATGGAGATCTGCAGTCAGGAATTGGCCCTTGAAGATCTACCGAATGATCTGACCCGGATGTTGTATTTAGCTTCCCTCAGAGACTGCAACAGCGGCCGATATCTTCATAACCAACTCTCCCAAAGGATGGGGGTGGAGGAGGCTGATCATGCGCTGAGCGTTTGCCATCATGAGATTTTCCGGCATTTGCTCAATACGCCCGCTACCGGATATGCGCTGCAATTGGAAGAATACATCCGTTACACGAGAGCTGACAGAAGCGTGGTTTTAGACACCTGGCGGTCTTTGCAGGCGTATCGCTCGACCATTCCGGTGCATACGTCGCCAATTTATTGTGAATTGTTCTGTCTGAATGTTGAGCTGGCCTTAACGATCCTGACTGACTCCCAAACCTGGGCAGCGGAAGGCCCTTAAGAAGCTACATTGCACTGCAATTGAGCTGCCTGAAAGGACAGCCATGCGTTAGTCACTCTGCCTACCACGTTCGCTTCCCGTGGCATTTTGAACCGGCGAATTGGTCGGCGGGAGATGGGATGGGGTACCAGGATGAGCTCTCGCCCGTCGGCTTGGCACCAGCAGCAGGTATGCCCGTCGGTATGCCAGATCAAATAAATCGGGCGTTCGCGCAGCTCCCGCCATGCGAATACTCGCACTGTGTTCTGCGAGGTGTCGATCTGAACGATCGATTTCGACGGGAGCAAGTCGCCCATACTGTCATCCTTGGCTCCAATCACCGCATACCGATATCTCACAGGATCAACGTTGGTCATCAGCGCTGCGGGCAAATTCGCAGCGTCTTGGGGACGCAGCCTTAACAGCGTGGTTTCTTCAGTAGCTAAGTTGGTGTCGAAATTGAGGGCGAAGCGGAAAGGCGGTTCGCTGGCTGGTGGCGACGCGAATCGAGGTTGGATTTGCGTCGGATCGGGTCTAGTTGCAAGCGCAAAGTCATTGATCTCTTTGGGGTCGATCCCAAACAATAGTAGGAGTTCATCGAGCGGAACCTTCAATGAAATGGCGAGGCTGAAGAGCTTGTGAATGCTGGGGATGGATCCCGATTCAATATCGGCCAATGTCGAGTGCGGAACGTAAAAATCGCTGTTTCTTTTCGCCTCGGCGACGGTTCGCGTAATGCGTTCGACATCACTCGGCTTGATCAGCCGCTCTTCGCGTAATGCACGGATCCATTTCCCAGCTTCCATTTATTGACTCGGTCCCCGGCGCGCTCGTGCAATCTTGACGCGCAAATCGTTTCAGTAGTGCACAATCTTATTCGATTTAAACCATTACATTACAGACATGCCGAACTAATTATTGAAGCCAATACCGCTGACCGTCTTATAGAGCTTATGCGAAAGCCCTGCCAGTCGCATGCATCGAATCTAATAAGTGCTGATAGCGTACTTCGAAGGCAGGTAAGGACATCGCCCACGACGGGAAGACCCATTTAAGATACAGGCAAAGCCTTGCCACGAGCAGGTTTAAACGCAACTGAAAGGCCGTCGCGATCATTTCATCAATTTTTGGCACAAGTGTTAGATCCCCTTTACTTTTTGCGAGTCGCCCGACTTCCATCGCCATTCCGGCGTTATCGTCGACCAGGCTAATCATGCGCAACGCCAAATGAATTCGCCTCCTTTGGAAGTTGGCAAATTGAAGGGGAGAGAGAAAGCGTCGAAGCTGGATTTCTTCATTGCGGTCGAGAATTACCCGGAAGGTCTCAACGTCAATCGCGTGTTTACGTTGTTCCCAATTATGATGGTCGCGCACTCCGGTGTGGGCACGGCGCAGAAGCGCGTATGCCAAAACCAGAGCCAAGAAACCTACGGCAAGCGTTAGTAGCGTCGAGACCATCGGTGTACGTAATCGGTTACCGCACTATTCCACTCTGCCAAGTCGGTCTTCGGCAAGTGCTCGACTGGAGTCACCCGCGCTGGGAACAAGATATAAAAAGCCCAGATAATCGTTGCCAGAGTATAAGCTGCTGAAACAACCAATGCCAGCGCAACATGACTGATCACATGCAAATGGGCCCCAAGCTCCAGGCCAACCAGAGCTATTGCGGAATAAATGCCAAATCCTGCAGCGATTCCCACCGACTCTTGATGCCAGCTCAGTCCCAGCCGTGACATGAGGGCGATTACCACAACAAGCAAGCTAGACTGCAAAAATCGGACAGATCTTTCTCCCATCACAAGAACTCTCAAAAGAGAGTCATATTCGCCGCCGGACTTAGTCAAAATCAAAATCAGGAGAGCAGCGAAGGCCGCTATGGCACTGAAGATCAACACGGAGCGCAGAACGAATCTTAAAGAAGGCGATCGCGGAAGAATATGCACAAGAATTTCGAAAATTACGGCGAGGCCGAGCAAAACTGCGAGCGTCTCCCCCCACCAATAAATCAAGAAGTAAAGACGGCCTTTTCTAAGAAAGAAAAGAATAATATCGTGGCACAACACGACTGCCGTGTAACTAAAGAATAAAGGAAATGAACCGACCAGTCTCCGCCGGAGCATGGCAAACAGGATTGTGCTCTGGAGAAATATCGGCGTCAACCAAAGAACTTTGGTTAAGTAGGGGAAGATCATGGGCCGCACTGGCAGATTACTCTCAATCCAGCAGGCCCACAATCATAACTTAGGACAGACCACTATGCCTATTACTGGCAGGTTTTTGTTTGGCACAGAGGCGCACCACCGTCGGCGAGCGAAGCGGTTGACATTGCGAAAGTTAACAAGATTGCTGCGACAAAAAGACGTGTGACCTTTTTCATTTCAGTTTCCCCCTCGATCAAATTTAAGTTGCTGGGGAAACAGTACTTGCGTTTTGCGAAAACGGAACAGATGTTCGAAAAGCGCGCGATTTTGTCCCTCGCAAAACCTGATCGTCTGAAAGTCCCTTGGTGTTCTGGCCTAGCGCGTCGCGGCACAAAAAAGGAATCACCGTCGGTAAACCGACGCTCAATGCCCACGCACTCTAGTCAGTTGAACGGCGGTTTTAGGCTTGCAGCTCAAAGATCACGGGTTTATCGGGTGCAAGGGGTATGCGTAAGATTGCGGGTGCCGTCGGAAAACCGACGGGCATCGGCGGTGTTATTGGTCCAACGCTGGAACGGTACGCTGTGCAAGTATCGTCGAATTCAGAATTCGGAACAGGTTCGTATTCGAGGCAGAGCGGGTGCGAGTCCGTTGTTGCAGTGACTTGCTGGGATGTAGAGAAAACGTAGGAGATCATCCAGAATGGAATCAACAGATGTGGGCAAAATGATGAATGTCCGAAAGTTGAAAAGCCGTAAGCCTTACGTAGCGCCTAAGCTGCGGCGACTGATCCCTGCGGAAGCGACGAGCCTGGTCTCGCGGAGGCGGGACGATACCAGCGCCAAAGAACTCCAGCAGCTGATGGAGAGTGTCAATCAGTTCCACGGAGCAAAGGGTTCATGAAACTGTCTGCGCGTTTCCTTCCCCAACCAGTTCGGCCGCTCTCGGCCCACGTTGATGGATGAGTGCCTGCACAGCGGTGGTTGGTCCGGTTTACGCGCCTCTGGGGAACCCGGGGTTCCCGGCGGAAAACTACCTGCCTTCGGCAACGCCCGATTGCCTCCGCCAAGGACGTGCAACACAAATCAAGCATGTCTTGAAACGAGCTGGATTGACGGTGTGTCAAGCTTCTGCCCTGACCGCAATGCGATACGGTAAAAATACTCCGTATCATGTCCCGGCCAGCTTTCTTTACAAGATTCGGAACGGTATTACGCCTCATGTGTGTCAACTGGTGGCGCTTAGTAACGTCACAGGCTGTCGATTCTCCGACTGGATGAACTTATGTGGATTTGATTTAAGGTTGATTCTGTCTCTTCAGCTTGAAGTCCACACTGAACGCACTGCTCTGATTACTCCTGCCCACCCTGTTTCGCCTCACGATGTTTCTTTCGGGCACGAAAGGTCAAGAGTTGAAAGATCGGATCGTTATTTCTTTGCCAAAGTCGGAAGCGCAGACAATGTCGTGTACCCAAAGCTTTTGTCAGGTAGCGTGGTGCGGGCTGACCGGTGTTATTCACTGCAGGCAGGGGCCGTTAAGCATGCCGATGAACTGCTCTGGCTTGTGGAGCATCCCGGCGGCCTGGTATGTTGCCACCTACTGCGAATCGACAATGAGCATATCGTGCTGCTTCCGAGCCGATCTCCCTTGTCGGCATGGCCGCTTCGAATACCGAGGGAGGCGCGGGTCTTAGGGTTGATAGATCTCGAACTTCGCCCCCACAAGCCACAGCAGTTCGCATCTAGATGCAGCCCCATGAAAACCGACACGCTGGCCACAATTCCTTGTGGCAATCACGCTGTGAGTCTTTCGAGTTTGTTGCGTAGCTCGCGCGCGCGCAGTGGACTTACACTCCGTGCAGCGCATCAGAAGACCGTTCGGGTTGCCCAATTGTTACAAAATCCGGAATACCGCATTCCGCTGGGTCTACTGTCGGACTACGAAGCCATGGATCGTTTCCCGCGTCACATCCCCAAAATCATGAGTCTTTGCGTTGTCTATGGGATCGATTTCTGGCAGTTGATGCGCGCGGGGGGAAGCCAGATTGACGACTCCAGCAAAGCCCCGCTGTTCGGCCCGGAATTCAGTGTTCCTCGTCATTTTGGAGTCGGAACATATGGGGGAATGCGAGGCAGTTAGGTCGATCAAAATCCTCGCGTTCCAAATAGCGGATCCAGAGTCTCGTGAGAAGAGATGTGTGATAACCAAAGTTCATCTGCGGCGGATTACAGTTGGGCTCAATTACCACTCGGCGATGTTCGAAGAAGTGCATGCCATGCGCCGAGGATCAGAGATGGCAATCATTAGTCTTTTCGCAATGCGGAATGAGTAACGCACAGGTACGCGTCGCTGAGATGCGGCCTCGATAATCTTCACGGCAATATTAACTGCTGACGCCCAGGACGTAAATTGAGCGTTTTTCCCTGCCAAGTCAGCTCACCGTTTAGAGTGCCTGGCAGATTAATGTCGGCGTTTACTCCGTGTCCGTTTGAACTGTAATTCACCTCGACTATTCCACTTGGAGTCGGCACACCGGCGGTAACATGGCGCAAGGAGCCAAGATGCGGTTCGATGCTGACGCTCGAGAATCCTGGCGCCTTGGGACGGATTCCCGCGACAATCGTCAAGAAATCGTAGTTCGGATGAGCGCTCCAGGCATGCGAATCGGATCTGGTCGGTTCCGGCTGTTCAGCCCATGTTGTAAGTCCCAACTTAACCATGGTGTGCCACGGCGTAAGCAGCTGCAGATACTTGTCTCCCAATCCGGCATGATCGAGTGCACGCGCCAAGTAGAAACGAAAATAGTAGGTTGCCACCGTCATCGGTGGAACAGAACCGGACGAATTAAATCCAGGATCGCTCACGCTTAGGATTTTGTTTAGAACGTCTTTTTGCTTTTCCTTGGAGATAACATCCAGCCAGACTCCGAGAATGTTGGCGTGCTGGCTGTAATGTTTCTGAGCAGGCGTATCGGCGATCAGACCGTAATTGTCGTTCCAACACAATTCGCGGACTGCATTCACTGCCCGACCTTCAGCTTCACGATAGCGCTCGACATGAAACGAGTCTCCGAGCGCGGACTCTAATTCGATGCCGTAGCGAAGCGCCTCAATGTATTGCAGCGTGATGATTGACGAGCCGCCCTCCGCATCTTGCGGCGGTATGCCGAAGCCAAAGTCCTTTCCCCAGTCAATGAATGGCCACCAAGGTACTTGCCCCAGCAGTCCGTCCTGCCTCTGCTTGGTTATGAACCAATCGAGCACGGTTCTGGTGCCGACGAGTTGCGCTTTCACGAAATCGTCATCTCCGCGATATAGCCAGAAATCGTGGACCATCCCGATCCACAATAGCGAGAACGTCGGAATGATTTGTGTAACCGATGACGGGTAGCGACTGCGGGTGATGCCTTCAGGAATACGGGAGTCATTAAAAGCCTGAATCGCCTGACGCGCGAGCCGGTCGTCACCAGCAACGGTGTACGAGATCAAAGCTTGAATGCGCGTGTCGCCGATATACTGCAGTCGCTCCCAATACGGTGTATCCATGTACGTCTCGTGCGCATCGAGCCGGGCAGTTCGCCATCCGATTTGCCAGATTTTGGTTAAAGACGGATCATCTGATTCAAATTTCCCGCGCTCTTCAAACGGGTAAGCGGTGAACCAGGATTGTAGTTTGTCAATTCGCAGTGGCTGGTCGGCAGTAGCGATGTCCAGTTGAAGATAACGCCAGGTACGCCATGCTAGAGGAATGAACGTGCGGCCTTCGCTGCCATCCGGCAGGAACTCATCGAATATCCCTACGATCTGCTTGCCGGCGATTTCGTTTCTATTGCCCTTCTCGCCCTTGTCATCTTCGAGGGCCTCGGCATAGGTGAGGCGAATTGTGCTCTTCGCGCCGCCGCTCACCGTCAGCTCTGGATAGGCGGTAGTCAGGTGCGATTGGTCGAGCAGCAGAGTGGCTTTCGCATTTGGAGGAATTTCTAAAGCTCCATCTGGAAAACTGCCGGAAATCTCTACCCCTGAGCTGCGGACTACATGCCCGATCGGGGTCAATTGCATCAGCATGGGAGGCAATGGGTCGGGAACCAGTTCCCAGTTGTTGTCCTGCAGCACCGCTCCGCGGTCGATGGCATAGCCGATTGAGACCGCCTTCTCCCAACTGCCGTGCGAAGACGAGGCATTGTTCCAGGACCAGTCATATAGGCCGCCATCAATGCGCTCCCCAGGTTCGGCCGCGTAATAGGACCTCAACACATCTGGAGGCGTTGGCAGTGCTTGCAATCCTCGATCTTCTTTCACTTCCCAACTCGCATTTGTGTCGACGGTGCGTTGTGCTTCGTTTTCCGCCGCCAGTAAAAAACCAGTGCGATCGCTGATTTGCATTACTGGCGTGAGAGCACCGAAATTCCACACCGTTGCCGCCAGCTCATTGCGGCCAGGATGTAGAAGCGGCGCGAGATCGTAGGTTTCATATTTCCAATGTCCGAGATCGCTCAATGCTGGCCCGCGACCGATTTCGTGCTGGTTCACGGAAAGTATGAATCGATTATCGGCACTGACGTGCACCATGAAATGTTCGGGAACCTGTGAAAGTTCGAACCCTTTGCGGAAATGCAAAACCGTAACGTCCCGCTGCGGCGCCGTAGCACAGGTGATCCATTGCGCGTGCCATAGCCCTTGTTGAGCATTGGGAGGAAGTTGGGCCGATGCGCTCAATGCTTCCACAATGAACAGAGCCAACGAAAAGAACACCAATCTAGTTTTCATGTGATGGTCGCCGCTCACGATTTATAGGCGCTGCAGTTTGCATGGTACGCCAGCGCTTCCAGAACGCCACTTTTCTGATAAACAGAGGATAATTGTGTTCCGTAATATACCAAGCGGAAGGAGCGCACGTTATCGGTCGCTCTCGACCCTAGACTATATTTTGAGAGACTGGTTGGGTTTCGCGGTGCGAAAATTGGCTTTGGGCGATAAATGTCGTGACCTTGACAAAGATGGGTTACTAATCTGCCCAGGCATGAAGGTGCAATTATGATTTCTTCTGCAACCAGCCTAGTCTTTCAGGCGCTGGAGACATTCCGTATCGAGATCCCTTCCTGGGGATTTGCGAATACGGGGACCCGTTTCGGCAAGTTCCTGCAACCAGGAGCTGCGACGAGCACGGAAGAAAAATTCAGCGATGCGGCCGAGGTGCACCGGGTCACCGGTATCTGCCCCACCATTGCACTTCACGTGTTGTGGGACTTACCTGAGGGAATACACAGCACAAAAGAGATTACGGCGTTAAGCACTCGCTATGGAGTTCAACCGGGATCCACCAACCCGAACCTTTTTCAAGATCAGATATACAAACACGGATCTTTCGGCAATCCTGACCCTGCTGTGCGAGCACAGGCATTGCAACACACAAAAGACAGTATTGAGATCGCGCATCAACTGAATAGCCGTGATATCTCGATGTGGTTCGCAGACGGTTCCAGCTATCCAGGAACAGCAAATATTCGGCAACGCAAGGCATGGTTCGAAAAGGCGCTCAACGAAGCGCACTCGCATCTCCGTCAAGAGCAGCGCCTGCTTGTGGAATACAAACCTTTCGAACCTGCGTTTTATCACACCGATATTGCCGACTGGGGTATGGCTTTGCATCTCGCAAGATGTGCTGGTCGGCAGGCAAAAGTCCTGGTAGATACCGGCCACCACTACCAATCGCAGAATATTGAGCAAATTGTGGCGTGGTTGCTATCGGAACAGATGCTTGGAGGGTTTCATTTTAACGATCGCCGTTATGCGGACGATGACCTGACAATCGGATCTATTGACCCTTATCAGGTATTTCGAATTTTCCACGAGATTCTTTACTACGAGTGGGAGACAGGGCAGAAAGCGGACCTCGCGTACATGATCGACCAGAGCCATAATTTGAAAGGCAAAATAGAGGAGACAATCCAAACTGTTGGCATGGCTCAACAGCTGTTCGCTAAAGCCGCTCTAGTGGATCACGCTGCCCTTTCTAAGGCGCAAACAAGCTGCGAACTCATATGTGCTGAGTCTTTGCTGCAGGATGCTTTCAATACCGATGTTCGTCCCGCAATTCAGGAATGGCGTCTTTCGAAAGGCTTGCCCGCCGATCCTCTGAAAGCGTTTCGTGAGAGTGGCTATATGGAGCGAATCATCAAAGAACGCAGCGCTCGAAACATGAACAATGTATCTTCGTATGCTTGACGTTCTTGATGGTCCCATACGAACAAAAACCGTTCTTAGCCTTTGATTTAGGCGCAGAAAGTGGGCGGGCGGTCCTGGCGCGCCTACATGGCGGCGTGATCACAACTGAGGAAGTGCATCGTTTTGCGAACGAGCCTATTAAGCGCGCCGGATCGCTGCAGTGGGATGCGCCAGGATTATGGTCTGAGATACGCAAGACCCTTTCCCGTCTGGAAGAAGTGTCTTTGGCTGGTATCGGTGTAGATGCCTGGGGAGTAGATTACGCACTTCTTGGGGAGCAGGGCGAGCTTTTAGAGAACCCTTACCACTACCGTGACAAGCGGACTGACGGCGTCATGGAACAGGTCCTCGCGAAGATTTGCAAGAGTGAGATCTACAACGAGACCGGAATTCAGTTCATGCCGATCAACACGTTGTTTCAGTTGGTGGCGGCCAAGCGAGACGCGCCAGCGCTGCTGAAGTCCGCGCGAAGGCTGCTTACCGTTCCTGATCTGTTCCATTACTGGCTGACCGGTAATGCGGTATGTGAATTTACGAATGCAACCACAACGCGAGTGGTTAATGCGCACACGCGAAAGTGGGCACGCGGGTTGATGGAGAAACTGGAATTGCCTTCCGAACTCCCGGCCGACATTGTCGAGCCCGGATCGATGATCGGGCGGCTCTCGGATACTCTGGCGCCGAAAGGTGCGCTTTGCGGTACGCCGGTGATTGCGCCAGCTTCGCACGATACCGGCTCAGCAGTTGCGGCCGTGGTTGCGCGCGACGGCACGGCGTTTCTGAGTTCTGGAACATGGTCTTTGATTGGCACGGAGTTGGACACTCCGCTTATCAACGACGAGAGTTTGCGCTTGAACTTCACGAATGAAGGTGGAGTCTGTGGGACGACTCGCTTCCTGAAGAATGTAATGGGACTTTGGATGCTCCAGTGTTGCCGGCAGGCGTGGGCGGACGAAGGTGAGGGCTACGAATACAGCAAATTGATGGAACTGGCTGCGCGTGAACCGGAATTCGGCTGCTTGGTGGACCCTGATGACGACTCGTTCTTGCATCCGCCTGACATGCGACGGTCAATCGATTCATTCTGCACCAGAACACAGCAACCCCGACCTCTTACGCCGGGCGCCTATGCAAGAGCCATTCTCGAAAGTCTCGCTTTTAAATACCGGCAGGTCATCGATGATTTGGTACGTCTGACTCACCAACCTATTCACGAGATTCGGATCATCGGCGGAGGTTCCAAGAACCGCGTGTTGAACCAGTTCACCGCAGATGCGACTGGACGGCGCGTGTTGGCTGGGCCTGTGGAGGCGACTGCGCTCGGCAATGTGGGAATGCAGATTCTTGCGACAGGAGCGGCGAGTTCGCTTGCTGAAGTTCGGGCGATCATTGACCGCTCATTCCGAACCGGTACTTTCGAACCGCGAGAGACCGATAAATGGGAGCGCCATCTCGTGCGCTTCAAACATTACACGGAGATGGCTTATGCCTGAGATTCAAGAACTCGTCCACTTGAAGGATTTGTGGGACGAGCGACACGAGCAAAATCTGGGCGGAAATGAATTGGCGCTGCTAAGGTATCGATCCAATTTGCTGGGCGCGGACCTACGGATTACCAATTTCGGCGGAGGCAATACCAGTTCCAAGTTCGAACTTCCAGACCCTTTCAGTGGTGAGCCAGTGCGTGTGCTAGCAGTAAAAGGAAGTGGCGGAGACATCGGATCGATTACGGAGTCGGGGTTTGCAATCCTTTATCTTAATCGGCTCGAACAGCTCAAGACTTTGTACCGCGGCGAAAGTTACGAAGACGAGATGGTCCGTTACTATCCGCTTTCTGCTTTCGGCGAGAACAAAGTGGCCGCTTCCATAGATACGCCTCTGCATGCCTTCCTTCCGTTCGATCATGTGGATCATCTCCACCCCGACTGGGCCATTGCTCTCGCGGCCAGCGCCAACGGCAAAAAGAAGCTGGATGAATTTAATCGGCAGTTCGGGCGCAAGATCATTTGGCTGCCGTGGCAACGGCCAGGATTCGAGTTGGCGATTCAACTTGAACGGGCACTCGCCGAAAGTCGGGGCACTGAAGGCATCATTCTCGGCGGCCACGGTTTATTTACTTGGGGCAATACTCAACGCGAGTGTTATCTGAACAGTATCCGCACCATAGATCAAATGGGCGAGTTCATTGCGGAGCATCAGAAGAAGAAAAGCACCTTATTTGGCGGCGAAGCCTGCCCCTCAGCAGATGACCGTCGCCAGATTGCAGCTAAGATCCTGCCTGCCTTGCGCGGCGCCGTATCTTCGAATCGGCGTGTCATCGCTCACTACACCGATCATGAGGACGCGCTCAGCTTCGTCAATTCAAAATGGGCACGGGAGCTCAGCGCACTGGGCACATCTTGTCCGGACCATTTCCTGCGCACGCGCGTCTGTCCCATGTTTGTCCCATGGAATTCAGAAAATGAGGATGCGAATACGCTCAAGTCTCGTATTCACCAGCAGATTAGTAAATACCGCATAGAATACAAAAAATATTACGACGGCTTCGCCACAAACGACTCCCCTAAGTTGCGGGATTCGAATCCGTCGGTCGTACTAATTCCCGGGCTCGGCCTGTTCGGGTTCGGCAAGAACAAGAAGGAAGCGCGGATCACCACGGAGTTCTTTATTAATGCCATTCACGTGATGGGCGGCGCGAATGCGCTTGAAGATGGCAACGTTGGTGACCACGTGCCACAAGCACGGACGGCGGAACAGTCCCAGGAGTTCACCCAGTTTCACAATTACGTTGCGCTTCCGCGCTCGGAGGCATTCCGCATCGAATACTGGGCGCTGGAGGAGGCAAAGCTCCAGCGAATGCCTCCCGAAGCTGAGTTCAGCCGCAAGATCGTGCTGGTTGTGGGTGGCGCGAGCGGTATTGGAAAAGAAGTTACTTCACTGCTGGCCAAAAAAGGTGCGCACGTCGTCGTCGCAGATCATGATGCCGCAGGCGCGAAAACCTCTGCCAAAGAGGCTGCTGCGTTTTCGTCCAAAGAGGAAGTCGCT
This sequence comes from Terriglobales bacterium, assembly GCA_050746025.1. GTDB lineage: Bacteria > Acidobacteriota > Terriglobia > Terriglobales > Acidobacteriaceae > Gp1-AA145. Next base: position 20,433 of record JBOGLH010000198.1, read on the forward strand.
CACGTGAAGGCTGACCTTAGCAAGGCGGAGAGTCTGGCGAGCGCTGTCAATTTTGCGATCACGTTGTTTGGCGGAGTGGACTTCGTGGTCAATACCGCAGCCGTGTATCCCGTGCCCGAGCCCAGCGCTGAACTGAGTGAAGCGCAATGGGCCAGCACATTCCTGCTCAATGTCACCGGAAACTATTTGCTCGTACGCGAGACCGAGTGGGTATTCAAAGATCAAAATCTCTCGGGCGCCATGGTGCTGACGGGCTCTGCCAATGCGGTCGTTCCGAAAAAAGGAAGTGAGGCGTACGACACAAGCAAAGCCGCGCTGAATCATCTGGTGCGCGAGTTGTCAATTAAGTTGAGCCCACTAGTGCGGGTGAACGGAATTGCTCCAGCTACTGTTGTTGCCGGTTCAACTATGTTCCCGCGTGATCGCGTGATGCAGTCATTGGAGAAGTACAAGATCGCATACTCCACAGACGAGGACGTCGAGAGCTTGCGCTCGAAGCTGGCTGATTTTTATGCGCAGCGTACGCTGACGAAGCGGCCCATCATGCCGCAAGATTGCGCGCAGGCGATCGTCTGGTTGCTCAGTGAACAGAGCGCAAAGACTACGGGCCACATCATCCCAGTGGATGGCGGGCTTCCAGAAGCTTTTCTGAGATGAGTTAAAAGTCAACGCCCGGCAAAGTGAAATGCAACGCATTTGTTTCGTACTACAGGTAAAACCCGAGCAATTGCAGGAGTACAAACGCCGACATAGCAGCGTCTGGTCAGACATGTTGCAAGCGCTGCGCGAGACGGGATGGAGTAACTACTCCCTGTTTCTGCGCGATGACGGCATGCTCGTTGGGTATCTGGAGACCGAGAGTTTTGAGCGCGCCCGTGCCGGCATGGCGCGACGCGAGGTGAATGAACGGTGGCAACGGGAGATGGCGGGATTTTTTGTGCAGTCCGCCGGAGTGCTTCCGGACCGCGCTATGGAACCGCTCGAGGAAGTTTTTCACTTGGATTGATCAACTGAGATCACAATGGCGAATCCAGCAGTTGGCGTCGTGTATCACTGGTTGGGTGGGCTCGCTTCGGGCAGCTTCTATGTGCCCTATCGCGGCGTGAAGCGCTGGGCTTGGGAAACATACTGGCTGGCCGGCGGCTTCTTCAGTTGGATCATCGCTCCCTGGATTCTCGCGTTTTTCATTACGAAGGATCTTTTTCCTGTTCTGCATGAGGCGCCTGCAAGCGCGATTTTTTGGGCGTTCGTATTCGGACTCCTCTGGGGGGTGGGCGGCCTAACCTTCGGGCTTACTATGCGCTATCTGGGATTGTCACTCGGCATGGCCATCGTCCTCGGATTGTGTGCAGCTTTCGGCACGCTCATGCCGCCAATCTTTCGCGGCGTATTCACGAGCGAGGTTGTAGGGACAAGCTCGGGTCGCATCATTCTTCTCGGTATAGCGGTTTGCCTTGCGGGCATTACGGCAGCAGGACTGGCCGGCATTTCGAAAGAACGCATTATGTCCCCGGAACAACAAAAGGCTGCAATCAAAGAATTCGATCTGAGAAAGGGCATTGGTGTAGCGATTCTCTCTGGCGTTATGAGCGCGTGTTTCGCTTATGGACTCGCGGCAGGAGATCCGATCAAGGCCCTCACGCTTCAGCACGGAACGTCAACACTTTGGCAGGGTTTGCCCGTGCTCGTCATCGTATTGATTGGGGGCTTCACAACGAACTTCATCTGGTGTTTGGTTTTGTTGTTTCGCAATAAAACCGGCCATCAGTTCTTTACATCCCGAGCGGACGAGCAGTATCAGCGTGACGAATCGATCATCGAGACCGCAACGGATGCGCCCAGCCGCGAAGTCGTCGAACACATTTCTCCGCGGCATGCGGTGCAAGTACAAGTATTGGAAGCGCTGCCGGCTCAGAAGGACCAGACAGACGAGCGCGTTCCCATGCTCCGTAATTATTTGTTGTGTGCGCTCGCCGGAACCACGTGGTACTTCCAGTTTTTCTTTTACACCATGGGCGAGACGCAGATGGGACGCTACAAGTTCTCAAGCTGGACGCTGCACATGGCTAGCATAATTATCTTCAGCAGTCTGTGGGGCATCGGATTTAAGGAGTGGAAGGGCGCGGGGCGGCGTGCAACTCAACTGCTTACACTGGCTCTGTTTCTTCTCGTCGGGTCAACAGTCATTGTCGGATACGGAAACTATCTCGGGCTGACGGCCAAGTAAGTTCACCGCTGGTCGTGATGCTCGAGTGCAGCCAGTAGTGTCGGTATTGGCTCGAAAGTCGCTCGGAACCTGACCAGCGAAATAGAAAAATGATCGAAAGGATCCCGAGCAGTTGCAGCGGATGTTAGAGACACTTGCACTGCTCGTATCAGCCCCCGCGTTCCAGGGTCCCTTACAATGCTAAACGTCGATTCCTTTCTTTTCATGCCGAAACTTAGGTGGAGTTTGTTCTCCTCAGCGCCCATTAAGCTGTCGCTACGCGCGATCACCGGGGCGATATGGCTCTCCTTATTAATATCGCTACAGTTCGGTGTCCGGGCACAGGGGCAACAGCCCACAGTACAAGAGCCGACTGCCAGCCCCGGTGGCGCGCGAAATCCTGGCCCCCGGCCCTCTACGGCTCCCGCGATCGTGGTCGTCACCGGGACATTTGAGCCCGTTCCACTCGCTGAATCAAATCGAATCGTGGTTTCTTTCGATGCCGAGAGCCAGCCACGTCTTTATCATTCTCTCGTTGACTTTCTCGAACTCGACCCTTCGATCGACCTTAAGCAGCGGGAGGTAGACGGTATTCAGGCGGATCTTTCGATTCGCGGGGCTTCCTTTGAGCAATCGCTCGTCCTCTTGAACGGCCTGCGTATCAACGACGCGCAGACCGGCCATCATGACCTCGACATACCGGTGCCGCTCGACTCCCTCTCGCGAATTGAGGTCCTGCACGGCGTCGGTTCGACCCTCTACGGCTCGGACGCGATCGGTGGGGCGGTGAACTTCCTCACCGGGCCTCCGTCATCGAGCGAAGTGCGTGTGCGTGCGGGCATGGGGAATTTCGGGTTCAACCAGCAAGCCATCTCAGGTTCCTTTCTCGCCGGCAGCTGGTCGGAAGAGCTCTCGGCATCGCGCGACGCTTCTTCCGGTTTTCGTCCCGACCGCGACTACGACAGCGAATCGCTCTCGTCAGAGACGCGCTTCGGCAAGGCTTGGGGCGTGACCGATCTTATTCTCGCAGGAAGCGACCGTCCCTTCGGAGCTGACCAGTTCTACGGGACTTATCCCTCGTGGGAGCGCACGAAGGGCTGGTACGCGTCGCTCTCGCAGGGGTTGGGGAAGGACACGGACCTGGCTTTCGGCTATCGCCGCCACTCGGACGAGTTTGTCCTGGTACGCGACGATCCCTCTCTCTATGAAAACAATCATGTCAGCCAGAGCTGGGAGGGCGCCGTACGCCGGCGTTCCACAGTCCGTGAGAATTCGACTGTAGCTTACGGTGTTGAGGTCGATGGAGAGGGGATCGACAGCAATAACCTCGGCCATCACGCGCGCAACCAGGAGGCGGCTTACCTCAATTTCGACTGGCAGTTCTGGGGCCGGGTGTTTCTGACCACGGGCGCTAGGGAGGAATTTTTTAGTGGCGGCCGCATGGAATTCTCTCCGACGCTTGCCGGAGGAGTTTGGTTAGGTAAGGATTGGCGGCTGCGCGCGAGTTCAAGCCGCGGCTTCCGCCTTCCTACCTACACCGACCTTTACTACAGCGACCCCGCGAACCTAGGCAATCCGCTGCTCAAACCGGAGTCGGCGTGGGACTTTGAAGCCGGTGCAGAGTGGAAGCCGGGCGGACGATGGTCGGCAGACCTGACCGCCTTCCATCGGCGAGAACGCAACGATATCGATTACCTGAAATACACGATATCTGCGCCGTGGCAGGCTTCGAACATCGGCAAGCTTGAGTTCACTGGTGTCGAGAACGTGGTTCGGCTGCGCCTCTCAAAGACCGAGGAGTTCGATTTCTCCGAAACCTGGTTGCATGGAACTGAGCCGCCCTCACCCGGTGTAATCTCTAAGTACGTGTTCAGCTATCCCAGTCACCGAGCTGTTTTTGCCTGGCTTGGTAGTTTCAAGAATGCGATTGCCTTGCGCAGTCGAGTCGGCATCACTCAACGGTTTGAGCGGGGCGCGTATCCAGTCTGGGACTTTGCCGCCACAAGAACTAGTGGCCGGATTCGACCTTATCTTGAGCTATCGAACTTGAGCAACACCGGGTACGAGGAGATTCCGGGGGTTTCGATGCCGGGAAGAAGCATCATCGCGGGAGCGGAAATCCTGTTTCGGCGCAGTCCGAAACCTTAGTGATCCTTATTGGATGCTTAAGGCCCAATCGAAATAAATGCGGTTGGTTGGCACTTGAAGGATGTACAGCAGCAAAGTGGGTTTGAATTCGGTCGTTCGGCGAAACGGGCGATGTGGGAGTCTGTGCGACTGATTGGCACAAATGGCTGGCCAGCAGTATTAGAACGCCTACTAGAGTCCGAGACAGAAAACAGGTGTTTGGTTCAATCGGCAATAAGTTCGTGCGTCGCGCCACATCAGCGATAATAACGCGCACCTGCTTTTGAAAAAAGGCCTTGGGTCGTTCGTGGAGCAGGGCTTACCTCCGCTGAAGTCGAAGCGCGGCGGACTTTAGGAAACACAGGAGCGGACGAAACATGTTTGGCGCCATTGAAGGAGGTGGGACTAAATTCATCTGTGCAGTCGGCAATGGGCCAGACGACCTGACGGTTACACAGTTTCCGACCGAGGCGCCAGGGCCGACTATTGCGCGCGCAGTTGCATTCCTGCAGGAACGTGCAGGAGAGCGGTTGCAAGCGGTGGGTATTGGGTCATTTGGTCCAGTCGATCTTTCTCCGTCTTCCTCGACATTTGGCTATATCACTTCCACTCCGAAACCTGGCTGGCAGAACTACGACTTCGCTGGCACAGTGCGTAAGGCGCTCGGTGTACCCGTCGGTTTCGATACCGATGTGGACGCCGCTGCGTTAGGAGAATCGCGGTGGGGAGCTGCGCAGTCGGTTTCAGATTTCTTGTATCTCACGGTTGGAACCGGGATCGGGGCCGGCGCAATTGTGAATGGACAGATTTTACACGGGATGATTCATCCTGAAGTCGGGCATATTCGTATTCCACATGATTTGCAGCGTGACCCCTACGCCGGTTGTTGCCCGTTTCATGGTGATTGTCTGGAGGGGCTCGCCTGCGGTCCATCTATGGAGAAACGTTGGGGCAAGCCGGCGCATGAACTTCCGGTGGACCATCCGGCGTGGGCACTCGAAGCACATTATCTGGCACTCGGTCTGGCGAATTGGGTTTGCACCCTTTCGCCTAAACGAATGGTCTTAGGTGGTGGCGTGATGCAGCAAAACTGGCTTTTCCCTTTGATTCGTGTAGAACTCATTCGGCTGCTGAACGGTTACGTTCGTTCGAAAGAGTTGATCGAGAATGTAGAGCGGTACTTAGTTCCACCCAAGCTTGGAAACCGCGCGGGAATAGCTGGAGCGATAGTCTTGGCGGAGCAGGCATTTCGCGAGCAGCAGAAACGTGCTGCAAGTGTGAACCGTTCGGAAGTCGTGCGATAACGCCTTCCCGGCGTGCGAAAGTGCGGCGCGCGTCTAGCCGGTTGTCACCATCTTCTTCTGCATTTCCTCCAAGGTGAAGCCCTTGGTTTCCGGATATACCAACAAGACCACGAAGAACTGCACAACCATCATCACCGCAAAAAATACGAAGGGATAAGCGCCA
>JBOGLH010000199.1:0-6223 GCA_050746025.1 Terriglobales bacterium
GCGGTATATACATATGGCTTGAACGACGAACCCACTTGCCGCAGCGCCTGCGTGGCGCGGTTGAACTTGGACAAATTGAAATCTCGTCCGCCAACCATCGCGCGCACCTCGCCACTCGCATTGTCGATGGCCAGCAGCGCGCCCTGCACCCCGGAATCCTGTTCCAGGCTAACTCGCGCTTTTCCTCCTGGCGCAACGGATAGCGCTTTCACGTACACGACATCGCCGCGCGAGAGCAGGCGCGATAATGGAATTCTCGTCCATGCCACATCCGCGTGCGACAGCGTGGCGGTGTAGCTGCCAATCTTTATTGCGGCCGCATTGGTTGATACCCCGGTAACCAAGCCATGCGCGTAACCGCCGGGCGTGAGTTGTTCGATCCAATCAGGGTGCTGATAACCGGCCATCGTCTGACCTTCGAACAGAATGTTTTCCAGATGTCCGCGCCAACCGTGACGGAGCTCATACGCGGCCAAGCCATCGAGCAACGACTGATTAGCCGCGGATTGCCAATCCATGTCGAGCGAGGTGTACACGCGCAGACCGCCGGCATGCACTTCATCTGAGCCGTACTTGTTCTCCAAATACTGCCGCACTTCTTCCACAAAATACGGGGCCAGCGAATTCGGGTCATGCGCCACATTCAAGCCGAGTGGCGCATTGCGCGCGGCATCGGCCTGGGCCACGGTGATCTTTCCATCTTCCAGCATGGCGTTGATAACGAGATTGCGCCGGTGCAGCGCGTGGTCGGGATGATTAATAGGCGAATAGTAAAGCGGCGATTTCGGTAAGCCCGCAATCAGCGCGGCTTCAGGAAGCGTCAGTTGCCGGGCCGGCTTGCTAAAGTAATATTCCGAAGCCGCTTCGAATCCATAAACGCCGTGGCCCAGATAAATCTGATTGGCGTAGAGGGTGAGAATCTGCTGCTTGGTAAAGCGACGCTCGATCTGAATCGCCAGCAGCGCCTCCTGGATCTTGCGATGGAATGAGCGGTCGGGAGAGAGAAAAAGATTGCGCGCCAATTGCATGGTGAGCGTGGAAGCCCCCTGCACCTTTCCGCCGGACTCAATATCGCGGAATGCCGCGCCCGCGATCCGCCACACATTGATTCCCCAGTGCCGATAAAACTCCTTGTCCTCGATTGAGACCAATGCCCCAATCAACACTGGGGGGAAATCGCTATAGGAAGAGACCACCCGCCGTTGCAGGGCAAACGATCCGATGATTTTCCCATTTATGTCGTAGAGTTCGCTGCTCGAAACCGGGCGGTAATGCTCGAGGGCCGCCACTTGGGGGAGGTCGGTGGAATAGACCAGCAGAAGGCCACCTACTACTCCCACCGCCGCGGCGAGCAGCACCAGCGCACCGAAGATCAGCCGGCCAACCAGCCGATTGCGGCCAGTCTCCGCCGACTGCGGTTCTTCTAAAACTGCTTTCATTAAAGCTTGTGCTTAGGATAGCAGGGAGGAAAGGACGAGTCGGAATGAATCACACAACAAAGAGAACGGGTACGGGCGTCTCGCCCGTACCTCTGCTTTGCATCAACCTTGTTTGCTCTTCAAAACCTGCACCGCTTTGTCTAATTGCTCGTCGTGTTCTGGCGCCGTCTTCTTTTCGATATCGGATGGGGTCGCATTCTCGTCCTCGTCAGGCACAGCCACATCATCGGCTACATCGGCGACCACAATGTTCGGCGTCACCGCATTATCTTGAATCGCTTTGCCTTGGGGCGTGTAGTACTTCGCCACCGACAGAATGAGCGCGCCACCTTCAGGCAGTTCGATCAATTTTTGTATCGAGCCGTCGCCAAAGGTCTTGTCGCCTATAACGTCGCCGCGAGCATTGTCGAGAATCGCCGCCGCAACAATTTCCGCCGGACCCGCGGTTCCCTTATTGACCAGCACTGCGAGTGGCAGTGTGGTGATGGCCTTTGAAGGATCAGCATTGTATTGCTCTCGCGGATACTTCTGGCCTTGCAGGTAAGTGATCGTTCCGTGATTCAGGAACAAATTCGCGGTGGCTACACCTTCAGACTGTTCGCCTTCAGCACAGTCCCGCAAATCGAGAACCAGTTTTTTCGCGCCGGACTTTTGTAGCGTCTTGATACGATTGGCGATCTCTTGCGATTTGCCTTTGTTCAGCGCGTCCACGCGAATTTGGGCAATGCCGTCTTCGATCATCTTGTCTTTCACTGGCGGAATGTTCACGATGTCGCGCGTGACAACTAGCTTTTGCGGCTCTGATCGTCGCGCCCGCACCACTGACAGGTTCACGTTCGAGCCCGGCTCCCCAGTCAGCAGGCTGCGAATTTCAGCCAACGACATCTCGCGCGTGCTCTTGCCTTCTATGGCTTCAATAATATCTGTGTCTTCCATGCCGGCCTTGTCCGCGGGACTTCCCGGGATCACTGCCACTACCGACGCGTAACCAAATCGCTTCGATATCGCGGCGCCGATGTCTCCCTTGGCGCCAAGTTTGCGGTCTTTGTAAGCTTTGTATTGGTCAGCATTCAAATAGCTGGAGTTGGAATCGAGGGACTCCAAAAGTCCGTGCAGCGCGCCGTCAGTGACTGTCGGAAGATTCGGCTCTTCGACATATTCGCTTCGCACCCGCGACAGCACTTCACTAAAAACCTCGAACTGCGGATAAGCGCCGTCATTATTGGAGGCACGTACGCCTTTGATTTGTCCCGCCAGCGAAAAAAGCAGAACGCCGGCCGACGCGACAAGAATGGCTGATTTAATGTTTGTGGACATCTGACTCCCAGAACTCAAAACTACGCTCTCGGGCGCAGCCGAGTGCTTCAATTATATCTGGTTTGATGCGAGTCTCAGGAACTTCGGTGCATGGGCGATTACTAAGGAAGGGTTTCAGGATTTCCGAACAGTCGGGTGCCCCATCCTTTGCGGGAGGGTGCGGATCTTGATTTCCAAGTCGCGTATCCCAAGCACGCAAGTAGCTGTTCCTAGTGTAATATTTCCCGTTCCGAGGTGACCCATGTTCCGTTATGTGCTTGCTTTATGCGTGCTGGCTCTTTCCCCTTTTATTCATGCGCAAATTGATGATTGGAAGCAGCTTTTTGATGGCAAAGACCTTACTGGCTGGAAGCATGTCGGCCCTGGGTACATGACGGTCGAAGATGGCCTGATTCGCACTCACGGCGGCATGGGCCTGCTCTACTGGACGGGCGGCAAATTGGGCGACTGCCAGATTCATGTGGTTTACAAAATGCGCGACCACAACGACAACTCTGGCGTCTTCATCCGCATTCCGATCGAACCGCGCGAAGAATGGATGCCCGTGCACTACGGCTACGAAGTCCAGATCGACAACCAGCCCGAAGATTCGAAGGAAGACGAATACCACGTCACAGGAACCTTATACTCACTGACTAAGCCTCTGGCACGCCCCGGCAAGCCCGGCCCCGAGTGGAACACGATGGATATTACGCTGGACGGGCCACACACGGTAGTGGTGGTCAACGGCGTGAAAGTCACTGATTACACCGAAGGCGGTCCGGCGCCGGAAAAAAAGTTCAAGTTCGAACCCGAACGCGGGCCTCGTCCTAACGATGGCTACATAGGCCTGCAAAATCACAGCGACAACGACATTGTGTTTTTCAAAGAAGTCGCAGTGAAGATGTTGAAGAAATAGGTTTCGAGGTTTCGAGCTTTCGAGCTTTGAAGTTTCGAGTTTCAAGATTTCGAATGTTTCACGAACCACTCGGTCTCGTTTCTGAACCCTGAAACTTCGAAAGTTGAAACATTGAAACCTGCCCTCACCTACCGCTGCGGAGCAACCGAAGCCGGCTCAGGCAAAACCGGGCCTTGTGCCTGAGTTTTTCCGGCGCGTCCGTTAACTGCGGTGACCTGGTAGTCACCATAGTCGATGTTCAAAGTGGCCACCCCTCCCATACGGATATGGCTCACCGAATGATTGTGAGCGATGAACCAGAAGCCTCCGACTTTCTCCCAACTGGAATCGATTTGCGTGTCCCGTACCCAGAATGAAGGCGCCTTGGCGGGTTCGCCCTCCATGCGCACGATGGCGAAATCGTGCGCGTCCACCCAGATTTTTCCGTCATAGAGAAACTTATTGGGCTTGAGAGGCTTCACTGTCAGCACATAGCAGGTGTCCCCCTCAGGTATCTTCTCGGTCCCGAGTAAGGTGAATTTGTAATTCTCCGGACTCAGTTCCACCTGCTTGTGGTTTTGGAAGGCTTCTTTCTCGCTGGCCAAAAGTTTCAGCAGCACTCGGTTCAACAACAATTTGGAGCCACTCTGCGACAGAACAGTAAAATTATGCAGGTCCGGAGCGGTATAGGTAGCAAGCACTTCCATGCTGGCGCTGCGGCCGCCAAACAAGCCGTGATAATCCAAGTGATACCAGCGTTTGCCTTCGAATCCGCGCAACTCCGCCAGACGCCGTGCATTCGCAACCATGATTTTTTCGACAATGGCAGACACAGAAAGGGTCGGCGCACCCTCGGCCTTAACATCGGCTGGATCGAGGTCTCGTGAAACCAAATACCTGGAGATCTCCTTTGCGGATGGCTCACGCGAGATTCGCCGGGAATGGGGCGACTGGCCGAAGCTCTCGCCGGCGATCACCGCGATTAACACTAAGCGGAAGAAAACTTGGGACGCGCTTATCTTTTGACCGCCGTTAGAGCGGTGAAAGCTCATCTTCTCTCTCTTTGCTCGGGTGCTCGGGAAAGTCGTCCCGTGCGAACCGCTTCTCGAGATATTTTCGCGCCAGGTCTTTCCCGCCCAGCCCGAAGGCCAAGGCAAGTCCGAGCATTAGCGCGCCGAAGGCCAGAGCAAATGCAATCAAGACCGTATGCGATCCGATGCCCACGACTTCAAACGCCATCGAAATTACAAACAGTATCATCATGGTCCGCAGAGTCTGGCTGATCAGCCGCGGCGAGGGCAGATCGGCATTAACTCCGCCGAGCAAAGCAGCGCGGGAAAAGAAGCTGGCCCCCAGCAATCCAAAAAACAAAATAAAGAACGCCAGCACTAACCTGGGAATGAAGCCAAAAAAGTTTGAAATATGCGGTCCCAGCCAAGGCACCGGCAACACGCTGATTCCCACCAGAATGAATCCGAGCCATGCCACCCAGAAGACGAAGCGGCTCAACATTTCAGTTGGTGAAGGCAGGGCCGACCGGCGCAGGACCTGCGCCGCGCCAGTGTGCTCAGACAGTTTGTCGAAGCGCGCAATCCGCAGGACGCTTCTCACGATTGCCCTCAGCACAAAGGCGATGATCCAGCCCACTACCACCAACAACAGCATTTCCAAAACGCGCGGCAGAAAGCGGGCGAAGCTCTGCACAATGTCGTTCATCGTCCGTGTCAGCTCTCCTATAAAGTTCTGCCACATAAAAACCTCACTTCCCGCCGTCCCATAGATTCATCAGGTGCGGCTTTTCCTGTTCAAAGGCTTTACACAAAAACTCAAGGTTGCGTTCCATTTCCTCGGCTGAGGCGTCCCGGTTCTGAGTTAAGAATGTGTGCGCCCTGCCGCGAAAGAGAGGGACCAGAGCCTGCACAATGTGGTCTCGCCCGATGACCGCTTTGTGAAATGCGATCGCAAACTCATACACTGTTCGCGCCCAGAGTTCACCAGAGTAGGTAAACTTCTCCTCCGGAACCTCGGCCAAGCGTTTTAGTTCGTCATGCGTGGGTGGCGTAAGAATGGACAAAAAAACCGGGTCCAATTCTTTCATCCCGAACCTGAACATGTCATACAGCCGCTTACGATTGAGCCGGGATGGCCCATTGCTAATGGCCGGTTCGCACCCAATGCACGGAGCTTCGACCGCTTCGGGCGTGGAATGCCAAACTGAAGCGTACGCACCCAGCGACGCAAAGAGCGTACCCGCAGTTTCACGCATTGCGGCCACCAAGTCAGCAGGCGCATCCTCGCGCCGGGTTTTGGTGCCCAAAAATGACTGCACCAGTTTGCGCTTGCCCAGGGCAGCCCACAAGGTCATCCATAATTCGGTTCCGCGGCGACCTTGTTCCTGATTCCAGATGTCCTGGGAGAGAAAACTGCTGCCCAGATCTCCTGAAAAAGCGAAATCGGAAGGGTATGGTTAGCGCACCCCACATCCGTACAGGACGTTAGCCATGGGAAAAACCAAATTGCGTATCAGCAGCCCGTCGAACTTAGGCCGACGGTAAATCGGCAGCACCAAGTCATTGCCGTCGTGCAGGAC
>JBOGLH010000200.1:0-8302 GCA_050746025.1 Terriglobales bacterium
CTCGCCATGCTCTACAACGAAGAAGGTAATACGGCGAAGGCGGCAGAAACCCTGAGTTTAGTTCCCGAGGCAAGCCGTTCGGCAAAACTTTATTCCGCGCTCGGCGATACTTACGATCAGCAGAAGGACTACAAGAAAGCCATCGAAGCCTACCGGCACGCGATCGAACTCGACCGCGACAATCTTGACGCGATCCGTGGTCTCGCCGGAAGTCTGGAGAAAGACGGCCAGATCGACAAGGCATTGCAGCAATACAAGATCATCGCTGACGCAAACCCGGAAGACGCGCGGACTTACATCAGCATTGGCGAAATTTACCGCCGTCAGGGAAACCTTGATCTCGCGCTTCAGAACCTGAAAAAAGCGCAGTCGATGGTGCAGGATTCCGAGCAGGTCTCTTTCGATCTCGCGACTATATATCAAGTCCAGGGCCGTTACGACGATGCCATCCAGACCATGCAGGACTTGCTGAAGAAAACCGAGAAAGCCGACGGCAAGTATTCGCAGGAAGAGAAAGACAATCGCGGCATTTTCCTCGAGCGGCTGGGTTCAGCCTATGCGGACGACAACAATGTGCCGGCCGCCATTGAAACCTTCCAGAAGATGTTGACTCTGGGGAACGATAACGCCGAGCGCGGTTACGGCGCGATGATCGACACCTATCGCGAGAACAAAGACTGGCCGAAGGCCACCGACGTAGCCCGCGAGGCTACCCAAAAGCTGCCCAACAGCCGGCGTCTGAAAATGGTTTACGCCGGTCAACTTGCCGATACGGGTAAACCCGAAGAAGGCTTGAGCCAGGTGAAGGCACTGCTGAAAGGGAACTCTGACGATCGCGAGGTTTATGTTGCGCTGGCCAACATGTACAGCCGGCTGAAGCGATGGTCCGACGCCGAAGCCGCGCTCGATAAAGCTGCACAGTTGGCGACCAAAGCTGAAGATAAGGAAAACATCGAATTTCTTCGCGCTGCGAATTTAGAGCGACAGAAGAAGTACGACGAAGCCGAGGCGACCTTTCGCAAAATTCTGAGCCAAAGCCCGGACAATGCGGCGGTCTTGAATTATCTCGGCTATATGCTCGCCGACCACAACACCAAGCTCGATGACGCCTTGGCCATGATCAAAAAGGCTGTCGGTCAGGAACCTGGAAACGGGGCTTATCTCGACTCACTCGGCTGGGCTTATTTCAAGCTCGGCAAGTATGATCTCGCGGAAAATAATTTGACTAAAGCTTCGCAGCACATGGGTGCCGATCCCACTGTGCAGGAGCACTTGGGCGATCTGTACCAGAAAACCGGACGTCTGAAACTGGCCGCCACGCACTGGCAGCGCGCGATCGAAGAGTGGAATAAGACCGTAGCCCCTGAAGTTGATCAGGAAGAACAGGCGCGGGTGCAGAAAAAGCTCGAAACCGCCAAGGTCCGGCTGGCGAAAGAACAGGAAACCAAGTAAGGCGAATGCCGAAGCAAGAAGGCGGAATTCAGAAACACCCGCGACGCAGAATTACTGACGCGTGTCACTTCTAAATCTCACTTCGTACTTAGTTTTTTTGACTTCTGCATTTTTGTTTCCGCTCCATGTTTTAAGCCGTGTACCCCATCGCTGCTTGTGTTCCATCGAACTCCACAACTGATACGTCATCCGGAACGCGCAACCCCGCCTGCTGAATTGCGTTCATGGCCGGCATGAAGTTGCCTGCATCCATGATCACTAGTGCACCGCTCACCCTTTGAGAGTCGGGCTCTCTCCGGATAATGGTTTGACCAGACCGCAGTGCGCGGGCCAGCGGATTTGGCCGGTAATTAAGTTCTTGCGCGGCTGTTGTGATCCGATCCTTTGTCGCTTGCGGGATGCGCATGGCCCCTGCTGTGTCATTCAAAACTGCGGAAATCGTCTCTGGAGTAAGCCCCAGGTGAGCGGCCACAGTCTTGAGGGTTACTCGGACTGACTTGTTTTTTCGGTTGTCCCCATTCTCGTTTTCCATGCAAATTTCTTCCTTTGTGAATTGGTATTTTTTTCAGGACAAACGATGTCGGGAAGCTGGCGTCGGGGCGAGGAATTTCTAATTGCCAGCGCTGCTACGAGGCAGCGACTGGTGTATTTACTTTTGCAAAAACGTTGTGGGCTGTCCAATTGAAAAAATCTATGCCGGTTATGTGCGCGTGGATTGTCTCCCCCTGACTTAGGCCAGCGCCTTTGGTGCCAACTAGCAAGCCCGGCGTACCTGTCATAATTGGCCGGGGCATATCTCTGAATCTATCTTTCGTCATCGATGAACGTTGGCTGCCGAAATCGGTGCTATGCCTCCGCGACTACAGCCTCAGCAAATTTATTCACGACTTGATTGCTGGAATTACCGTTGGCCTGGTGGCTCTTCCCCTGGCCATGGCTTTTTCCATCGCTTCAGGATTGACTCCTCAGGCCGGCATCTACTGTGCGGTAGTCACCGGATTCCTGATCTCGCTCCTCGGAGGATCAAAAACCCAGATCGGTGGACCGACCGGCGCATTCGTAGTTGTCGTAGCTGGGATTGTGGCGGTGCATGGCCTCGATGGCCTGTTCATGTGCACCATGATGGCCGGGGTCTTTCTAGTTGTGTTGGGCGGAACTGGCATGGGATCGGCGGTGAAGTTCATACCCCGACCGGTAGTGATTGGCTTCACCAACGGCATCGCGGTGTTGATTGCTAGTACCCAGATCAAAGACTTTTTTGGGCTGCAGGCCGCCAAAATTCCTGGCGAATTCTGGTTGCGGATGAAGGTTCTGGTCGCGGCATTTCCCTCATGCTCATGGCGGGCGACGCTCCTGGCGCTGGGTACGCTTGTTGTGATGGTGGCATGCCGCGCACTTTCAAGCCGCATTCCGGGGCCTATCGTCGCCATGATTGGCGCGACCTTGGCAGCTTATTTTCTAAAGCTGCCGGTAGAAACCATAGGCTCCCGCTTTGGCGGAATTCCCAGCGGCTTGCCGCATCTGGCAATTCCGCGTTGGCATGCTTCGCTGATCCACGGGTTGCTGGGGCCGGCATTCACTGTCGCTATGCTGGGCGCGATTGAATCGTTAATGTCCGCAGTGGTGTCGGATCGCATGAGCAACGACCGCCATAATCCGAATGTCGAATTAATCGGCCAGGGCGTGGCCAATATCATCTCGCCGATGTTCGGCGGCCTACCCGCGACGGGAGCAATCGCTCGCACCGCCACTAACATACGCGCGGGAGCGCAATCTCCGGTCTCTGGAATCATTCATGCGCTGACACTTTTATGCGTGCTGCTATTTGCCGCGCCGCTGGCCAGCTATATCCCCATGGCGGCCTTGGCGGGAATCCTGATGATTGTGGCCTACAACATGGGCGAGTGGCGTGAAATTCCGCAGTTGCTCAAAATGACCAAAACCGATATCAGTGTGTGGCTGGTGACCTTTGGGCTCACGGTCTTCGCCGATCTCACAGTAGCGGTCGAAGCGGGAATGATTCTGGCGGCGCTGTTGTTCATCACCCGAGTTTCGAGCACGACTACGGTTTCTCAGGTGACCGATGAATATATTGAAGACGGCCGCGTTCATATCCTGCAGGATAAAGACATCCCCAACTACGCGACCATCTTCCGCATTCATGGGCCTTTCCTATTCGGAGCGACTGATAAAGTGGCATTCATCACCGAAAAGATCCAAGAGCTTCCGCCGGTGGTAATCATCCGCCTGCGCAATATGACCGCTATGGATGCCACCGGACTCTATGCGCTAGAAGAAATCGCCCGTCAGCTGCACGCTTCCGGCAGGACGCTGATCCTGTGCGGCGCGCGCGAGCAGCCGGCGCAATTGATGCACCAGGCTGAGTTCGAAGATGTGGTTGGACGGGAGAACATCTGCTCGAACGTGAATGAGGCTCTTCGGCGGGCAGCTTCGGTATTTGCGACAAATCAGAGCCATGCAGCTTCTGCAAGATAGCTGCCCGCGAACCGGCCATTCCAGTGACCAAAGGTCAAACACTTCCTGTCCTTTTCTTTTCTTCGTCTTAGCGTCATCATTGAGATAAGAAAATCCTTAACCTCCCTCAGATTGAGGATCATCGTGAGAAAACTCTATGTGTTTGCAATGCTGGTCGCGAGCGTGTCGATGCTCGCCGCCCAGAGTCAACCAGGTACTCCCACTTCTGCCGCCGCATCGGCTCCCGTTGCTAATGCCGTGTCGCACACTACCAAGGCGATGCATTATCGCCCAGGCGCCAACACCAAGCTGCCCTTTCAGACCACTGACCTGATGACGGGCGCGATTGGTGAAGCCAAGATCGAAGCCAAGAAGACCACGGTCAATATTGAAGCCAAGATTCAAGGCGTGGAGGAAGCTACCAAGTTTGGCCTGGAATATCTGACATACGTTTTGTGGGCAGTATCGCCCGAAGGCCGCGCCGCCAACCTCGGTGAGCTGGTGATCAAGAAGGGAACGGCTGAACTGAAGAGCTCCACCGACATGCAGACCTTTGGCTTGATCGTCACCGCCGAGCCGTATTTCGCCGTGACCCAGCCCGGCAACATGGTGATCATGGAAGGCGCGGTTCCCGAGGGTGAAGTGATCGGCGCGAAGTTCGAGCTGGTCGGCAAGGGAACCTACTCCTCGACCAACGAACATATTCAGAACGCGATTTTTGGAATTGACCGCAGCACCCCGATGGAATTGTTCGAGGCGCGAAACGCAGTTCGCATCGCGCACATTGCTGCGGGAGACAAGTACGCTACTTCAATCCTGGCCAAGGCCGACCAGCAGCTGACAGCGGCTGAGCAAACCTATCGCAATAAGCAGGGTAAGACCGCAATTGATTCTGCCGCCCGTGAAACTTCGCAGACCGCCGAAGAAGCCCGCATCATGGCGGTGAAGCAAAAAGCGGAAGACGAGGCCAATGCGCGGATCGCCGCCGAAAAGAGAGCAGCGGAAGAGCGCGAGGTCCAAGCTCGTGCCGATGCCCAAGCCGAAGCCCAGCGCCGCGAACAAGCCGAGCAGGCCCAGAAACAAGCGGAAGCGGCTACCGCCGAAGCCCAGCGCATGAAGGCTGAAGCCCAAGCCGAGGCCGCAGAAGCAGCCCGGCAGAAAGCCGAAGCCGAGCAAGCCAAGGCCGAAGCCGTGGCCCAACAGCAAGCCCTGGCCGAGCAGACAGCCGTAGCGCAGAAAGCAGCTGCCGAATCCGAACAGATGCGGCAACAGGCTGACCAACTCCGTCAGCAGGCCGAAGCTCAAAGTCGGCAGGCAGAAAAAGAAAAGCAGGAGTTGCGCGCAAGACTGTTGGCCCAGCTCAACTCGATTTTGTCCACGCGTGATTCAGCGCGCGGCCTGATCGCCAATATGTCAGACGTGCTCTTCAAGAGCGGCAGCTTCGAACTGTTGCCGGGAGCGCGCGAGCGCCTGGCGAAAGTTTCCGGAATCGTGCTGGCGTATCCCACCCTGCATCTTCAGGTGGAAGGCCACACCGACAGCGTCGGCACCGATGAATACAACCAGAGCCTCTCTGAACATCGGGCGTCGGCGGTTCGCGACTATCTTGTGCAGCAGGGCATCGCCGCCAACTCAGTGGACTCGCGCGGCCTGGGCAAAACTCAGCCCATCGCCTCTAACGAAACTCCCGAAGGCCGCCAGCAGAACCGCCGCGTAGAACTGGTGCTCTCCGGTGATGCAATTGGGAACACCACTGCATCCGCAGGTGGAGCCCAACAGTAGAGCTGTAAAAATTAAGACTTAAAAAAGCGTGCCCCAGCCTTCCCGCGTTCTTTGCGGGAGGCTGGGGTTTTTGAATTTCTGTCTAGATACAACAAAAATCAAAATCACGGGCCTGGACTGAAGCCTTCATAATCTGGTCGGACAAGAATGTCCGACCCACGCAAGCCTTTACACTATTCGGGCATGCTCACTGCTCTTACCCGAGCCGTTTCTTCCCGCATTAATGAATGCGAGCTGACATTCATCGATCGCCAAGCCATCGATTACGAACTCGCCATCCGACAGCACAAAAATTATCAGCAGCTATTAAGAAGCCTCGGGCTCGACCTAATCGAGCTTCCTGCCGACGATCGCTGTCCTGACTGCTGCTTTATTGAAGACACAGCCCTAATATTGGATGAACTAGCCATTGCCACACGGCCGCGCAGCAATGCACGTCGAGCCGAGCTGGACGGAGTGCTGCCCACGATTGCGGAATACCGCGACATTGTTCACGTCGAAGCTCCGGCTACGCTTGAGGCCGGCGACGTATTGCGCATCGGCCGCAATGTCTTCATCGGGATCACCAGCCGAACCAATCGCCAGGGAATCGACTTCATACGCAAACATGCCGCGCCGTACGGATACAAAGTCCATGGAGTTGAAGTCCCCGGTGCTTTGCATCTCAAAAGCGTTTGCACGGCGGTCAATGAGCGCACGATCCTCGCCGACTCATCGCGGATCGACATCGCGCCATTTGCCGAATATGAACTGATTGAAGTTCCCCCCGATGAATGGATGGCAGCCAACCTTCTGCTGGTGAACGGGACCGTCTGCATGCACGCAGGATTTCACAAAACGCTGGATTTGCTGCAGGATCGAAACATTCACGTTCGCACCGTCGACATCTCCGAGTTCCTGAAAGCCGAGGCCGGTTTGACCTGCATGAGCATTATTTTCGAGGCCAAAAGCGTGGTCGGGCGGCAGCCTGCGCCGCCCTTCCAGTCCGATCTCCGTGGTGCACCACCGAATGTTTAGAAATTCGGTTTCGCTACGACGCCGTGCGTGTGGTTAGCACTGTCCGTGTAAGTCCCGATAATCCAACGGCTGTTCTCTGTGTCCCCCTTTGGTTAAGGTTCTAGAAACTTTCAGCACTGAGAGCACCTTGTTTTACAGAGATGCGTCACACTTAGCCGACCTGACATACAGCAACCGCTGAATTTTTGTAGGGGCACGACAGTCCTCGGGTTGCATCGACCTGCAACACCACCCAACTTGCCTGATATTTTTGCCGAAGCCAGGAAAAATCTTTTGGCGTGAAATGCTGCCAGTTTTTCTGCGCCTGAAACTGCTCCCACCACTCCTCGGCCAGCGGCGGAAACATGGCGACCGCGCCACTGTCTTTATTAGCATCGGCCAAGCGGCTGCGTTCGGCTAAAGCTCGAAATCCGATCCTATCCTCACCTGGGGCTTCCATGTAGAAGGGATCAATCGTGAACGTCGCATTGACAGGCGTGTTGTGGCGAATCCACAGGAAGGCCTGCTCCCAATGGTTTTTCGGCGCAGCCCATGGCCACTCGATGTGCGCCGTCGAGGGAAACAACTGGCGCTGGGCAAAGAACATGCCGACACATAGCGGGGTAAACAATAACAACCATCGCCACACGCGGTCTTTCAAAATGTATTCCGTGAGCAAGCCGCCGATGGCCATCAACATAAAAATGTAGACGAGAAGCAGGCTGCGCAGCGGTTGCAGGCGTGCCAGTGCCTCGAAGCGCTGCGGAATCGCAATGACCAGCGCAATCACCAGGTACACGAGCTCGTATACAACCGCCGCATGGCACACGCGTTCCAGATTCTTAAGCTTTCCTAATCGCGCGATGCGGCCCAACCACATAAGAACCGCGAACGGTGCAATAAGTCCCAACCACTCATACCATTGCCACTGCGGCAAAAAGTGCGAGATATGAAAGCGCATGGCCTCGCGATACGCGGGCGACGGCGGCGCAAACAAGTTTGCGAACGGAAACGCCAACGCCAGAAAGGGCGCAGGTTTTCGGAATCTTTCGACCAAGAAAAAAACAAAACAGAAAGCCACTGCAAATGAGGCCATGAGCGGATGAACCGCAGCGGCAAAAATAATCCAGGCACCTGCTCGCACATATTTCTTTTCCAAAACCCGAGTGACCGCAAACACCGCAGCAAAAGCCGCCAGGTTTCGAGGATTCAAATACTGATCCATCAAATACAAGGCCGTCCCCGCCACTGGCAATGTCAGTAGCGAAGCGATCAGCACAACCGCGCCCCATCGCGCCGGGGTGGTAGCGAAACAAACTCTGCTGAACTCCCAGCAAGCCAGCAGTAATAGAAAAATCGACGCCAGATACCAGATGAAAATCGCGTAGTCGAACGGAATGTGGGTGAGTCGCACCGAGGCCGCAATCAGGTTGGGGAAAAGCGTCAGGCTGGCGTGCGACTCAAAAAATTCAGTTCCGGTTGGGTAAAGGGAAGGATGCAGGAGCTTCTTGATTCCCGGCACATAGATTTCGGCGTCTTCCGCATAAGGGTGATAGCCATGCACCGCCAATGCCGCCAGCGTGAGCAAGAGCAGGCC
>JBOGLH010000201.1:0-12852 GCA_050746025.1 Terriglobales bacterium
CCAAGGCAGAGCGCCTTCACGATATCGCTGCCACGGCGGACGCCTCCATCTATCAGAACCTCAACTTGATTGCCCACTGCCGCGACAATCTCTGGAAGTGCGCGAATTGTGGAAGAAACCGAATCTAATTGCCGACCGCCATGATTGGAAACCACAACCGCCGAAGCTCCTTCATCCACCGCACGCCGCGCATCATCGGCGATGAGCAGTCCCTTAATCACAATCGGACCTGACCAGCACTCCCGAATCCAGCTCATATCCTTCCAACTTACGGCGCCGCGCGACAGCGATTCGCTGACGTTCACCATGTCGAGCGGGCCCTTACCGGGCACGACGACATTTTCAAGTTTAGGTACGCCGCCATCGAGCAAGAAAGACATCAACCATCCGGGATGAAGCAGCAGATTCGGGAGAAATGGAAGTTTGGCAAAAGCACCATTGCCGAGGAGTTGCGGAACTCCGTTCCGCGGATCGCGCTCTCTCATTCCGGCGACGGCAGTATCTATAGTGACGACTAGCGCGGAGAAGCCCGCTCTCCTCGCACGTTCCATAGCGCCTTCGGCCGCCGGACGGCCGCCTGCCAAATAGAGCTGATACCAGGCGAAACCTTTGGTCCCCGCTTTCACATCTTCGAGTTTGTGGCCGGAAATGGTGGAGAGAATATACCCAGTCCCGGCTTCCCCCGCCGCACGCGCAGCTGCAACTTCGCCCTCGGGATGCATAAGGCGGCTGTAGCCGACGGGTGCCAGCATCGCAGGAAATGAAATCTCGTGGCCTAAAACCGTGGTGCGCAGATCGCAATTTTCCATAGCGATTGCCTGGTGCGGCCTGAAGATGATGTCTTCAAAGGCGCGGCAATTTTCACGCAACGTGATTTCAGCGTCTGCCCCGCCGTCGAGATAATCGAAGACAGCTCTGGGAACGCGCCGTTCGGCGATCCGGCGAAGGTCGGCAATATTCAGTACGCGCGAGGAAGAAAGTTTACTCATCACTCTGTGCTGCGAAATAACCAATGAACCTACAGCATTAGCTGAATGATCGCAACTGAGAGGCGCCGATCATCTTTGATCCCGAAGCCAAACGGCTGCCGGCGAGGTTCTACCCCCACGACGCACGGCGAAGTCCGAGTAGGCTTCGGTGAGTAATTTGATCACCTGCGAAATAGGTAACTCAGCTTGATGAACAATTGGCGGCCGTCGTTGGTTCCAAGGCCCCGAGTACGTAAAAGTCCGCCGCTATTCGGATCACACTCGTCCGAGCCGGGCAGATGCACGCACAACCCTCGGTCTACATTTTCCAGATTGGAATTGTAGCCGACATATACTGCGGTTCCAGGATGCAGCAAATAAGTGAAAAGAACATCAAAGTTCAGGTTCTTCGTAGTGCTAAGGGAGGAGTATGTGGGATTCGACAAAAGCCCGTCGTACTGCGTAATAAAGCGCAACGAGAACTCCCTTGTGAATTGATAATTCCATTTGGAACGAACTATGTGGCTGTTGACCACGGCATGATGCGCCAGGCCATTGGTGACACGCTCCAGAATGTATGTATTGTCGATCTGTAGACGCGACGTCGGCTTGAGGCCGAGTGTCTGTGTAATTGCGGTTTCATTTCCCGTGTATGGTAGCTGTCCCTTCGGCGGAATCACAACTACCGTGCCGTCGCGAATGATTTTGGTATTGAAAACCAGCGCACGCCACGGGCTGCCCTTGAATACCAGCCCAACGGCATCCTGCGAATACGCGCGATTGTTCGGTAGACCGGCGAAATCGATGGGTCGAAGCACGTCGGACTCATAGGCAATGA
Organism: Terriglobales bacterium; assembly: GCA_050746025.1. GTDB lineage: Bacteria > Acidobacteriota > Terriglobia > Terriglobales > Acidobacteriaceae > Gp1-AA145. The sequence goes on from JBOGLH010000201.1 coordinate 1,807, forward strand.
TCGGGGCAATAATAATGTTGGGACGAAAATCGAAAACGTAATCGAAGCTGCCGACCTGCTGGAGCACTGAATTGTGATGGTCCCACAGCAGGGTTAGGTTCTCCTCGACCCCGTGAAACACTAGATGCTTGCCCTCCGGCCTCCAATAGAAATGTCCGTACTCATTGATCGATCGCTGATCCGCGCGCTGCACGAAACCCGAATCCACCTGAAACTTCGGCGTGATGTCCAGATAATCGACGCTGAGGGCAAAGCGCCGGCCAGTGCCGACTAATACCGCATCGTGACTTTGGCCGAAAGAATAGCCCGTGAAATCAAGCGTCGAGCTCATATATCCGCGATAGCTGGCATTCCAGTTTGCATTTAAGCGGAATGTGCCATCGAAGCCGCCGGCACGATTAAACGTTCCGTTGAACTCGCGATTCACAAACATGGCGCCAACACTGGACTGCTCGCCCAAATCATGACTCACTCGTCCAATGGCAAAGTAGGCGTGCTTACCGTACGAGGGATCGCCGGGCAGCACCTCCAAGCCCGGTGAGCGATCATCAGCGACCAAAAAGCCCAGATTCCAGGGGCCCTGCTTTCCGCTCAGGCGAACTCCAAACGTCGGATCCGCAATGCGGCGGGTAAAGACCAATCGCGGTTGTATTACCCCCAGCGAAATCAGCGGCGCTTCGAAGAAATTTGAGTTCTCTAAAAAGAACGGACGTTTCTCGGGAAAGAAGACCTCGAATCGCTGATTAACCGTGTTTTGTGGCTGATCAGATTCAATCTGAGCGAAGTCGGGATTGATCGTCGTGTCGAGCACCAATGAATCATGAAACACAAACTTCGAGTCGATCCCGGCTTTGCCCTGAAAACTCGCCGAATCAAATCGCGGTTGTGTAGGATCGGTGGTATCGAGCCCGCGAAAGGTGCGGGACTCAACATACGGAATGAACTGCATATTGCGACCGGGGGAAACATTTTCAAATCCCGTGGCCTTCGCTTCCTGATTCAACCGCCCGGCGATGCGCGCCGAAACCCATGGCCAGTAGTCATATTCGTCATTGCGCGCAATGTAACGCGACAGGGTTAATCCCCATGAGTTGACGCTAGAAATGTGGAAACGGAGGCTGCGGAACGGAATGGCGGTCCAGATTACGTATCCTTGGTGGCTGATCTTTGCCCGCGAATACCACAGCGTGTCCCAGGAGTAATCAGTGCCCTGACCCTCGGTCCACAAGCCGTCTGCCTGAACCCCCTTGGGATTAATGTCAAAAACAAAGGCATGGCGTTCATCGTGGAAGGTGTCGAGAGTAATTTCGACGTAGTCGTCGGCATCGAAAGGAGTGGACGATTGCTGGAAAGTGGAATTGGCTGTTGGCTCGCGTTGGGTCAGATCTGCACGTACGCCGTGACGGTCCCAACAGACCATTACCACGTAAATATTCTGCTGGTCATAACCCAGATACGCTTCGCTCCGTTCCGTTCCAGGCTTTCCGTCCGAAGGTTGCCTCTGAATAAACCCGTCAACTTTCTGCAGTTCTTCCGCGGCGCCATGCGGAGTCATGTCCTCAAAATCCTCCAGCCTCGGAGGTTTCTTGACTTGGGGTATTTTAATAGAGGTGACTGCGAAAACGGGCGTCGCACCGATCCCTGCCAGCAGAGGCACGGCGCAACAGGCTAACCAGAGGAGCCATATTCTCAAAACCGAACCTCGTAGTCCTTTGCGGAATTAGGGCAAAGGGCAGTCAGAAACTTAGACGAACTGATGAAGCAAAGGGTTAGCAGCGTACCCATCTTAGGTGAGTATTCAGGTACACTTCACCCGATCTGCCAGCTCCATCGCAACACTTAACCACAAGAGTGAGGACTATGAAATATCGAGCACTGGGCCGCACCGGTTGGAAAGTTTCGGAGATCAGTTTTGGAGCATGGGCGATTGGTGGCTTCTGGGGACACGTCTCTGATGAAGACGCAATGAAGACCTTGCACAAGGCCATCGACAGCGGGGTGAATTTCATCGACACCGCGGATGTTTATGGCGACGGGCGCAGCGAGCGCCTGATTGCGGGATTGAAGAAGGAGCGCAAAGACGAAATCATTGTCGCCACTAAATCCGGGCGGCGGCTTCCTAAACAAACGGTTGAAGGGTACAATCGGCAAAATTTGAGCGGCTGGATCGACGATAGCCTCCGCAATTTGGAGGCTGAGGCCATCGACCTGTTGCAGCTCCACTGCCCTTCTACCGACGCTTATTACCATCCCGAGATTTTCGGAATGCTGGATGATCTGGTGAAAGAAGGCAAGCTTCGCTATTACGGCGTCAGTGTAGAGCGAGTCGAGGAAGCTCTGAAAGCTATCGAATTTCCCAACGTGCAAAGCGTGCAGGTCATTTTCAATTGTTTTCGCCAGCGTCCGGCAGAATTGTTTTTTGAGCAGGCGAAGCAGAGGCAAGTCGGAATACTGGCTCGAGTGCCGCTCGCCAGCGGAATGTTGAGCGGCAAGCTGAAGCGCGATTCTACATTTCCAGCTGACGATCATCGCAACTTCAATCGCCACGGTGAAATGTTTGACGTGGGGGAGACCTTTTCAGGAGTGGATTACGAGCTTGGCCTCCAGGCGGTGGAAGAAATCCGCCGGCTTCTGCCGCCGGGTGTTTCTATGAGCCAGTTCGCGCTGCGCTGGATTCTGATGTTCGATGCGGTCTCGTGCGCCATTCCTGGAGGCAAACGTCCAGAGCAGGTTTCAGATAATTGCCACGCCTCTGACCTTGCGCCGCTTTCACCCGAAACCATGTCTGCGGTTAAACGTATTTACGACGAGAAGATTGGGCCGCAAGTGCATCAGCGCTGGTGAGTTCAGCGCGCGTCGTGATGCGAAGGGTTACTCTGGCCAAATGCTCAATGCCGTCTGCGAAAGAATTTGCCGCTGAATATTCTGGCTGAGCGGAAGCGCGAGAAACGCGTCGAGATTTTCTTTGACTTCGGGCACCCCAGGCCCAGGCCAATCCGTGCCGAATAATGTTTTGCCGGCGATCTCATCCAGGCGCGGAAAATATTTCAGCAACGACTTGGGTGGAATCCCGCTGATATCGAGAAAAACATTCGGATGACGCCGCAATAAGAAGAATGCGGTCTGCATCCAGAGCGGGCGCCCGCCGTGGGCAAGGATGATCTTCAACTTGGGGAAATCGACCGCGACATCGTCGATGTAGATGGGATCGCCGTAACGATTACGAGCGCCAGGAAAGATCGATGTTCCAGTATGAAACATGACCGGAATTCCGTTGGTTTCGGCGGCGCAGTAAACCGCTTCCAGTTCCTGCACTCCATTCAGGTAATCATTGGGAAAGAGCAGCTGGTGCGGCGGATGTATTTTGATCATGCGAATTTTCAAGCGCAGGATTTGTTCGATCTCCGCCTGGATGTTTGTCGACTGTCGGGGGTGAATTCCGCCGCAAGCGATCAGGCGCTTGGCGTCCGCCTTCACGTACTCCGCAATGAACTGATTTACTTCTGAGCTGAATCCGATCACCTCGGGCGCAACGTAATTAATCAGCACCGCGCGGTCAATGCCGGCAGCATCCAGATATTTGAGGAATGATTTCGGAGAACGGCTGAATTCGGCGATCTGCTCAAAGTTCGGGCGACGCTTCTTCATCAACTCCAAAGCTGCCGGCCGGAACATGTGCAGCGGCTGGATGTGAATGTGGCAGTCGGTGATCACAATTTAGCTCTGTGCCCGCAGGTGCTTGGCTTGAACTTCCGCCGTCTGTCAGTGTAAGCTTTGAATGACTTTCTGTGGAAAACGCCTCACCCAGTTGGTCTCAAAGTACCCAATAAAACGCTGAAAGCGCTCAAGATTAGCGGAAGTGGTGGAATTGGCAGACACACCATCTTGAGGGGGTGGCGCCGAAAGGCGTGGGGGTTCAAATCCCCCCTTCCGCACCATGTTCCGGAGCGCTTGCCGACAAGAATTCGTTACAGCAAAGGTTTTCTATTTCATGATCACACTTGTCACTCTGATTCACATTTTCGTTTGTTTCTTCCTGATCATCGTCGTGCTGCTGCAAAGCGGCAAGAGCGGTGATATTGCCGCAGCCTTCGGCGGACAGGGAAGTCAGACCGCATTCGGTCCCCGGGGCGCCGCAACCGTGCTCACCAAGGTGACGACCTGGTGCACGGTGATCTTCATGCTGACCTCCATTACGCTTTCGATTGCGGCCTCGCGCAAAACCGGGCCAAAGTCGGTGTTCCAGAATTATCCGACGGCTCCGGCGAAGTCAGGCACGGCGCCTGTTAAGAATGCGCCAGCGCCGGCTGCACCTGCTCCTAAGAAATAATTTCGCCGAGCAAACTTTTATCCTTGCCATATCTGGCAGCCATCGGCTAAAAAGCTGACGGCCAAGAGCTGCTTTCTCATGATTCACGAAATCCTCCCCGTCGGACCGCTGCGGTGTAACTGCTCAATTATTGGTGATGAGGCTTCTCACGAAGCCATGGTCATCGACCCGGGCGACGACATCTTTGATGTTCTGGCCATACTCGAAAAGCACAAACTCAAGGTAAAGCAGATTGTGATCACGCATGCCCACATCGATCATGTGGGGGGAGCCATGAAGTTACGCGCCGCTACTGGCGCTCCCATCCTGCTTAATCAGAACGATTCCGCGCTTTTGAAAATGTTGGATATGCAAGCCGACTGGATCGGGATGCAATCTCCGGGGAAGGTCGAGATCGATCACAGTCCCGATGAGCAGGATACGGTGACAGTGGGATCACTCACTGCAAGCGTTATGCACACGCCGGGGCATACCGAGGGCAGCATCTGTCTTTACTTTCCTTCGGAGAAAAAGTTGATCGCCGGCGACACGCTTTTTGCGGGCAGCATCGGCCGCACCGACCTGCCGGGCGGATCTTTCGATAAAATCATGCGCTCGCTACATGACAAAGTGCTGGCGTTGCCCGATGAGACCGCCGTCGTTCCAGGACATGGCCCACTCACTTCTATCGGCGCGGAGCGGGAAGTGAATCCGTTTCTGAAAAAGCAGTGAGCTGAGCGCACGGGCGGCAGCCCTCGCGGTCATTCGTAAGGACGTTCCAGCAAGTAAGCGCCTGGCCCTTGCTGGCCGCGAATCGAGCGGCAGAATTCCTTCACCACAAATCCGGTAGTTAGTGCTCCAGTGAATGCGCGACGCGTAGCGAGCCTCCACGCGTGTGCCAGCTCTTTGTTCGTATGTTCAATCTGATCCATATCGCGGGGGATCTCGATCGCAATTCGTTGCCTTGGGAGTGCCGCCGCTAGATTGCCCTCGGCGGGCTTACCGTCACCGTTGAAGCGGACGAGCGGTTCCAAATTCTTGAGCGCATCCACAACTTCGGCGAGTTTGCCTCTGCCATTCAACCGGTCCTGGACACGGGAGTCCGCCATGCCCCACTTCACCCACAGCCGATCAGTTCCGTTAGTATGCAAGTGGCTCGAAGTTTGCGGGCCATAGAAGTCTACCCGGTAGCTGTCTGAAATGACGCCGAGCTTGCTGAAGTTCAAATGCGCATTCAGGCTGCGCAAGGGATCGAACGTCCAAGTCATCTCAGTGATCCCCATTGCCAGGGCGCGCTCCCGCTGCGCCAGTTTTAAGCGGTAACCCAACCCGTATTCTCGATGAGACGACCGCACCGCGAGCATATGAGAGTGAAGACCAACCTTGCCGTGTTCGAAGCTGGGAAAGGCGAGAGCAAATCCAACCAGTTCGCGTCCATCAAACGCTCCAATCACAATGCTGCCGGCCGCTTTAAGCGCCACGGCCAAGGTCAGCGGAGTCACGTCCGAATCGTCAAGCCTCCAGACTTCTTTTTCCAGGCGTAGCATGGGTTCGATATCAGAGATCGTTTCGAGATCACGGATAGAAATTGTGGGGTGAGCTATCGAACTAGACATTACAGTCCCCGTTTGGCCGTCCAATATACGTGACCGGCTCGCTTTCCGCTATTGTGAATCAACAGAGAACATGATTCCGATCCGGTTCAGGTAAATTTTTGTAAACGTCTGAATATCATAGACTTGAATACACATCCAAGACCTGTGAACCTGTGCCTATAATCTGGGCAACGCGTATTCATTATTTAAGATTAAGTGCATCTTGGGGCGGAGGCTATTTAAGAAATGCTTTCTCATCTGCTGAAATCTAAGCGGGCGCGTTCACAATCGGCCGCCCTCTTAATTGCGGTTCTTTTGCCGTCTTTTTTTTCGGCGTGTTCCGGATCTAGTTCCGCTCCTTCTCGGGCCCGCGCCAATACCCCTCAGACGGTGCAGGTCACGGTTGCGCCCGCCCTGCGCCAGGACTTGCCGATTTACCTTACCGGCTTGGGTTCCATCGAAGCCTATTACACGGTCAGCGTGAAGAGCCGTGTGGACGGTCAACTCATTGATGTGAAATTCAAAGAAGGCGAATCAGTGAAAAAGGGCGCGCTGCTGGCGGTTATCGACCCGCGACCCTACCAGGTCCAACTCGACCAGGCGCAAGCGCAGCTGTTTAAAGATCAGGCGACGTTGCGCGACGCCAAACTAAATTATCAGCGTTACAAGGACTTGCTGCAGAACTCCGGCGCAATGTCGCAGCAGCAAGTCGACACCCAGCAGGCAACCGTCGATCAACTCGAAGGCACGGTGCGCAATGATCAAGCGACGGTGGAGAACGCGAAATTGAATCTCGTTTATTGCCACATCACGGCTCCGGTGAGCGGACGCATCGGACTGCGGCAGGTGGATCCTGGGAATATTGTGCATGCCAGCGACGCGAATCCCATGCTGGTGATTACCCAGCTTCAACCCATCACCGCAGTATTTACTTTGCCGGAAGATCAGTTGCCGACGGTCGCGCAACACATGCGCAGGGGCACGCTGCAGGTCGACGCTTACAGCCGCGACGACCTGACCAAACTTGATACTGGAACATTGCTGACGATTGACAATCAAATTGACCAGACCACCGGAACCGGCAAGCTGAAAGCCATTTTCGAAAACAAGACCAGCGAGCTATGGCCTAACCAGTTCGTAAATATTCACCTGCTTCTTGAAACTCAAAAAAACGTCACGGTGGTGCCTTCTGCCGCGGTGCAACGTGGACCTCAAGGGAACTATCTCTACGTGATGAAGCCGGACAAGACGGTGGAAGTTCGCAATGTAAGCATTCCGGTTATGCAAGGCAACTTGAGTGAGATCGCGAGCGGCGTTTCCCCGAATGAACTAGTCGTAACTGATGGCCAAGACAAACTTCAACAGGGCAGTCATGTTGAACCGCACACTCAGGGTTCAGTTACCCAGAACGCGGAAGCTGCGAGTCCTGATCAAAACGCCGCGAATGCGCCGCCGAATTCTAATTCCGGCCAGGGACAAGTCGGCCGTCGCGGCAAGAACGGAAATCAACGCGGGACTGCCTCCCAATGAATCCGTCGCGACTTTTCATTCTCCGGCCGGTCGCTACGTCGCTGATGATGATCGGCGTGCTGCTGATCGGTATCGTGGCTTACCGTCAATTGCCGGTTTCAGCCTTGCCGGAAGTTGACTACCCAACCATTCAGGTGATGACGTTTTATCCGGGCGCTGATCCCAACGTAATGGCTTCCTCGGTGACCGCGCCGCTGGAACGCCAGTTCGGCCAGGTACCCGGCTTAAGCCAGATGACGTCGACCAGTTCGTTGGGCGCTTCAGTCATCACCCTGCAGTTCAATCTCGACCAGAATATCGACATCGCCGAGCAGGAGGTGCAAGCTTCGATTAATTCTGCGGGAACTTATCTTCCCGTCGACCTTCCAAATCCTCCGATCTACAGCAAGGTCAATCCCGCCGATTCGCCGATCCTGACACTTGCCGTGAGTTCTGACACCTTTCCCTTATCCAAGGTCGAGGATCTCGCCGACACACAGCTGGCGCAGAAAATTTCGCAGGTGACAGGCGTCGGCCTGGTATCGATCAGTGGAGGACAAAAGCCCGCCGTCCGGGTGCAGGCGAATCCGACCGCTCTCGCCTCTTATGGTTTGGGCCTGGAAGACATTCGCACTGCGCTCGCCGCCGCTAATGTTGATCAGGCCAAAGGAACGCTGGATGGTCCGCGGCAATCTTTCACCATCGGCGCGAACGACCAGCTGGTTTCAGGAGCGCAATACAAACCCATCGTGATCGCTTACCGCAACGGCGCACCGGTACGGCTGGATGCTGTAGCCCAGGTCACTGACGGGGTGGAGAACACCGACCAGTCTGCATGGATGGGGCAGGGTTCCGTTCTTTCTCCCGCCGTCATCGTCAATATTCAGCGTCAGCCGGGCGCGAACGTCATCGGCGTCGCCGACAAGATCAAACTACTTTTGCCGCAGTTGCAGGCCTCGCTTCCAGCCGCAGTGAGGGTTTCGACTCTTACCGACCGCACTGAAACCATTCGCGCCTCAGTGAAGGACGTGGAATTTGAATTGACGCTGACCGTTTGCCTGGTGGTGATGGTTATCTTCCTGTTCCTGCGAAACCTGCGAGCCACAATTATCCCCAGCGTCGCGGTCCCGTTGTCAATCGTAGGGACTTTTGCGGTGATGTATCTCCTCGGCTATAGCTTGAACAATTTGACGCTGATGGCACTGACGATCTCCACCGGCTTCGTGGTCGATGACGCCATCGTGATGATCGAGAACATCGATCGCTTCCTCGAGGCTGGGGACTCTCCGCTGGATGCGGCATTGAAGGGCGCAGGTCAAATCGGTTTCACCATCGTTTCGTTGACCGTTTCCTTGATCGCGGTTCTGATTCCGCTGCTGTTCATGGGTGATATCGTGGGCCGCCTCTTCCGCGAATTCGCCGTTACGTTGGCGGTCACGATTTTGGTTTCGGCCTTCGTTTCACTGACCCTCACCCCCATGATGAGTGCGCGGTTACTGAAATCGAAAGCTGATCACAAGGAAGGGCGGTTCTATCTATGGTCGGAGCGCATGTATGAGCGCGTAATCGCGGGCTACGGTCGCACCTTGAAGTGGGTCCTGAAGCACCAGACGGCCACGCTGTTGGTCACTGCCGCGACTCTTGTCCTTACGCTGCTGCTTTACGTCCTTGTGCCCAAAGGTTTCTTCCCGGTCCAGGATACTGGCGTAATCCTCGGCATATCAGAAGCGCCGCAAGATGTTTCCTTCGCCGCCATGTCGCAGCGCCAGCAGCAGCTGGCACGTGCAATTTTGAAGGACCCAGACGTCTTAAGTCTCTCTTCATTTATTGGTGTCGATGGAACGAATTTGACCATGAACAGCGGCCGCATACAGATCAACCTAAAGCCGCGAGATGAACGCAGCGCCACCGCCTCTGACATAATCCGAAGGCTGCAACCGCAACTGAGAAACGTCCAGGGAATCACGTTATACATGCAGCCGGTGCAGGATTTGACGGTTGAGGACCGCGTCAGTCGCACTCAATATCAGTATTCAATGGAAGACATTGACCCGCAGGAACTCTCGCTTTGGTCGCAAAAGCTGATTCAACAACTTCATTCAGCGACCGCGCTGCGTGACGTAGCTAGTGATCAGCAAAATGGCGGGTTACAGGCGGACCTGGTTATAGACCGCGATTCCGCATCGCGGCTGGGAATTCTACCGGCTCAAATTGACACCACTTTGTATGACGCTTTTGGCCAGCGTCAGGTCTCGACCATCTACACTCAGCTGAATCAATATCACGTGGTGCTTGAGGTCGATCCCCAGTTCCAAAAAGACCCGCAGTCGCTGGATAGCATTTATGTCAAATCGAGTACTGGAACACAGGTTCCGCTCTCGGCATTCAGCCACATTGAGCGCACGAACGCTACGCTTGCTATCAACCATCAGGGGCAGTTCCCGGTTGTGACCTTGTCCTTCAATCTGGCGCCGGGAGCTTCGCTGGGTGAGGCTACAAAACAGATCGATGCTGCCGAGCAAGCCATCCAGATGCCGGCGAGCATTCATACCAGCTTTCAGGGAACAGCAGCCGCTTTTCGCAACTCGCTTTCGAGCGAACCGCTGTTAATTCTGGCTGCAATTATTACGGTGTATATCGTCCTTGGAGTCTTGTATGAGAGCTATATACACCCGATCACGATTCTGTCGACGCTTCCATCTGCCGGCGTCGGCGCACTGCTTGCCCTGATCATCACCGGCAACGATCTCGGCGTGGTCAGTCTGATCGGAATCATTTTGTTGATCGGCATCGTGAAGAAAAACGCCATCATGATGATTGACTTTGCGCTCGAAGCCGAGCGCGATGAACATAAGCCGCCCGAGGAAGCTATCTATCAAGCATCGCTTCTCCGCTTCCGGCCCATCATGATGACCACCATGGCGGCGCTGTTTGGCGGATTGCCACTGGCTTTGGGGACGGGCACAGGATCAGAATTGCGGCACCCGTTGGGCATCACGATCGTTGGCGGATTACTGGTGAGCCAACTTTTGACCCTTTACACCACTCCGGTGGTTTATCTCTGGTTCGATCGTTTGTCCCAGCGTTTCTCGCGATTCGGATTCAGCCACTTTGAGGATCAGCCGGCGGCGGGAGATTAGTTTTGAGCGTTTCGTCTCCATTCATTAAGCGCCCCGTCGGCACCTCGCTGCTGACGATCGGATTGCTACTAGCGGGAATTCTCGCGTTCCAATTCTTGCCGGTTGCGCCATTGCCGCAAGTCGAATTCCCCGTGATTCAAGTGGGCGCTTCATTGCCGGGGGCGAGTCCCGAGACCATGGCGTCGGCAGTGGCCACCCCACTGGAACGCCAGTTCGGCCGTATTGCCGGCATAAACCAAATGACGTCGACGAGCCAGATCGGTTCGACCGGCATCGTGTTGCAATTCGATCTGAATCGGGACATTGATGCCGCCGGCCGGGATGTCCAAGCCGCGATCAATGCCGCGCGCGGCAACCTGCCATCTTATCTGCCCCGTAATCCTTATTACCGCAAGGTGAATCCTGCGGACGCTCCTGTCTTGATCGTCTCGCTCACCTCGGATACCTATACCCTCCCGCAAATGTACGACGCTGCCGATTCCGTGCTGGCTCA
>JBOGLH010000202.1:0-25303 GCA_050746025.1 Terriglobales bacterium
ATCAATGATCGAAGCGTGGTTGAGCTGGTCAGAGATGATGAAATCCTCTTTACCCAGGACCGCTGACACCGTCCCCGCATTGGCTGCGAAACCAGATTGGAAAACCACACAAGCCTCAGAATTCTTGAAGTGCGCAATCTTTTCCTCCAGCTCCATGTGAATTTTCATGGTCCCGGCAATGGTGCGAACTGCGCCTGATCCGACGCCATATTTCCGCGTAGCTTCAAGCGCGGCCTCGCGCAGCTTCGGATGCGTGGTCAAACCGAGATAATTGTTCGACGCAAGATTGATGACATGCTTACCGTCGAATGTGCATTCGGGGGCCTGTTCATCCTCGAGCACACGCAGCCGGAAGTAAGTGCCTTTGGCCTTGAGATCGTTTAATTGGTCGGTGAGGTAAGAAAGGGGATTAGTTCGGGTAGCGGTTGGCATGAATTTCTCCGTGCGACATTAGTTTAAATGAGGCCGAAGCGGTGTCGGGGTCAGCTCTCTGTGTGCTCCGGCAATCCAGAATGCTGCCGCCTGGAAGTTCTTCTCCTCACGATTAGCCACGTGGCGACACCTGCGATAGCGATCAACACCACCCAGTGAAAGTGGTGGCTGAAAAATATTCGTATGGTAGCGACCGCGCCCGGGCCAAAATAGATCACCAAGCCGGAAAGGGCTGTGAAGCGCAGGAAACGGCCAAGAAAAATCGCCAGCAAAAAATAGCTGATGCTCATTTCCGCAACGGCCGCCGCCAGCACAAATGCCTTGAAAGGCGTCGGCGGAGGCAGCATCGCCGGGAACATAAGGCTCCAGAAAGGATGCCTTTCAAAAGCATCGTGCAACTTTGCAAATCGAGCCGCAGATACGCGCTTGCGCAATAATTCTTCGCCGCCGGCGTATCCGATTCCGTAAATAACCAGGCTGCCAAGCGCAGATCCCGCGGCCGCCATCAGCACATAAATCAGCCAGCCCCGATGGTTTTGGGAGACATATCCGCCGACGACCAAGTCAATAGGCAAACCGAAGGCGGCTCCGTCAAGCACTGCAGCCACCAGCACTCCCCATGGTCCCAGGGGCTTCAGTATCCCCCACAGAAACGTTGTGTAACGGGAGAGGATGTGTTTGAGAGTTTTCATTCCGACGGGCGGCAGAAAGTTTAGACTAATTGCTCATGTGCTCAGTTCTTCCCGCAAGAATCTGAATGGCATGCGGCAGAACGTCAATCACGGCCTGTAGAGACTCTACCGCCCCCGCCGGGCTTCCCGGCAAATTCAGTACCACTGAAGAGGCGTAAATGCCACACAGCCCGCGGCTGAGGACCGCAAAAAGTGTCTTTTTTTCGCCTTCGCGTCGCATCCGTTCTGAAATGCCATCCAGCATTCTGCCGCACACCGCACGCGTAGCTTCGGGGGTGACATCACGGGTAGAAATTCCAGTTCCACCGGTAGTCGCGACCAATCGCGCCTTGCGCGCGAGTTCCACAATGGCCTTCTGGATCGCAGCATGATCGTCGGCCACAATTCGGGTTTCGATTACGGAGAAGTGATGCTGCTCCAGCACCTGCACTACGGCAGGTCCAGACGCATCATTGCGCTCGCCCCGGGCACAGGAATCGCTGATGGTAAGCACAGCCGCGCGAAAAGTTTCAGGAGTCGAGGAGGACATCTTCCTCTTCCTCGGATTGGCCGCCACCATCGCGGCGCGACTCATCCAGCCGCCGTAGACCTTCCATCAGCAACCCCTGCGTGTTCAGCGTAGTGCTTTGCTGCTTGGTCTTGCCTTCGAAATCGATCTGAAAATTGCCTCCGGTCCAGCTCAGGACTTTGAAAACCGCGGCATCACCTTTCAGCGCGCCATACGCGGCATGCGAAACCTGGCCCTCCCCGAAATACATCTCGCACTTTTCAGCTTTATTGCTAAGCGTGAGCAGGCAGCTTTTACGGCCCATCTCGAGCGATTGCACAAGATCGATTACGTTCATCTGCGAAAGATTGCCGCGCACCACGCCATCTGATGAAGAAGCCTTCGCCATCTTTTCCAACGCGATCTTGTCGATGACACGCTTTATCCGGTGCACAGCTTCTTTCAGGTAAAAAGGCTTCTCAACAAAATCGTCCGCCGGATGGTCCTGCACAGCTAACTTTTCCGAGATATCCGCCTTGGTCGCCATCAGAACGACGAAAATCCCCGAGGTGGTAGACCGGCTTTTGAGTTTGTCGACGAGCTGTCGCCCATCCATTCCGGCCATACGGAAGTCGCTGACGACTAAATCTGGTGCGTCGTCCACCGCCTTCAGCAGCGCATCCGCGCCATCGCCTGCAGTGGTGATCTTAGCCAGCGGGGTGAGCGCGTCCCGCAGCATGGCTAATACCATGGGATTGTCATCCACCAGCAGAATTTTTACGTCGCTCTGCATATTTAGCCATCAGCTGTCAGCTATCGGCCTTCAGCAAACCGTCACTTACGCCTTCGCAACTTCAACCCTTTGCCGGCCGACCTCCTTCGTGCGACTTAGTGACTCGGGGTTATTGCTTTTCGAACCAAACCACAAAGGACACGAAGGTACACAAAGAAAAACGAAACCACCCCAAAAACTATTTCTTACGGACGTATTCACCGCTCTTTCCGCCCGATTTTCGCTGCAACACAATTTCTCGAATCTCAATTCCTTTGTCGACCGCCTTGCACATGTCGTAAATCGTCAGCGCGGCAACGCTGGCAGCCACAAGCGCTTCCATCTCGACACCGGTTTCGGCGGTCGTCTTTATCTTGGAAGAAATTGCAATCCCATTCTCGCACTGCCGCAATTCGACATCAATGCAGGAAAGCGGCAAGGGGTGACAAAGGGGAATCAAGTCCGAAGTTTTTTTCGCGGCCATGATCCCAGCCAGCCGCGCTGTCTCCAATGGATCGCCCTTAGGGTTACGGCCCAAAGCTCCCAATACCTGCGCGCTCATGGCCACGAATGCACTGGCCTCCGCTTCGCGCACGTTGGCCTTTTTGGCCGACACGTCAACCATGCGTGCGCGCCCGCCGTCGTCATAGTGAGAAAGCTTAGAGGACAATTGCGATTACCCGAAGAAATTCATCTTAGCAGCACCGGCACCCACTCACCGGGCTCGATCCGCTCGCGATCGGGCGGAATAACAGCATAACAATTCGCCCGGGCGACCGAGGCGACATCTCCTGATCCCTGCCAACGCACCAGTTCTACTTCGCTGTGCTCAAATTCGCCTGAAAGCAAGGCCGGAAGAAAACGCTTCAATCCAGTCTTGGTGCGGATTTCAGATTTCAACTTCGCATGGGCAAAAATCAGCCTGCTCGAAGAGATTCCGGCCAGACCTTCGAGCATCGGCTTGGCGAAAAGTTCGAAGGTCACCATGGTTGAAATAGGATTACCGGGAAGGCCGAAGAAATATTTTTGCTCTACATGACCGAATACCACAGGCTTTCCCGGCTGGATTTGAGCACCGGTAAAAAATATTTCTGCTTTAAGATCGGCGAGCGCCTGCTCCACCAGATCGTACTTTCCCATCGACACGCCGCCGGTAACCAGGAGCAAGTCCGCTTCCAGGCCTTCGATCAGTAGCTCACGTAAACGATTCGGCTCGTCGGGCGCAATGGGAAGAACGACTGCTTCTCCGCCCGCAGCTTGAATCTGCGCCGCCAAGGAAAAGCTATTTGAGTTGCGGATCTGGTTCGGCCCGGGCGGAACATCGATATCGACCACTTCATCACCGGTCGAAAGCACGGCTACACGCGGCTTGGCATGCACCAAAACCCGCGACCGACCCACCGACGCCGCCACTGCAACTTCCGCGTATCCGATCCGCACACCCGGCGCAAGCATCCTGTCGCCGCGTTTTGCTTCGGCACCCGCGGCAACAATGTTTTCATTGGTGGCGACGCGCCGGGTCACGTGAACGCGATCGCTCAGCTTTGCAGTGTGCTCGACCATCACTACGGCGTCGGCCCCATTCGGCACCGCCGCACCGGTCATAATCGCCGCGGCCTGTCCAGATTCGACGGACAAAGTCGATACCGCGCCCCCGGCTTTGATCTCTCCAATAATCTGCAAGTCAGCAGGCAATTTATCAAGATCCGACGAACGAAGCGCATAGCCATCACGCGTCGCCCTCGGGAACGGCGGGAAATCCCGGTCGGCATGGATCGGCTCAGCTAACACTCGCCCTTGCGCATCCAGAATTCCCAGCAGTTCCCTACCTTTCGGTCCCAGGCGTGACGCATGCTCATCGACCAGGGCGCGAGCTTCCTCAAAGGTCAGAATGTTTGATTGCTCGGGCAGGGCGGCCATCTGGAAATGATAGGGGAATGTCATGCAAAAGCGAATCGGAGATAACGGTCAGTTCTGGTTGTAAGCGCGCTGGTATTGCTTCCAGTGCGTTTCGACCACCGCCATGAGCCGCTGGAACTCAGGATCATCACGCAGGTTGGCAAAATTCTTGTCGCGCTGGAACCAGGGATAATTATGGTTTCCCAACTCCACTGTCCTTCGAAACCAAAGCAGCGCCTGCGACTTTTCTCCCAATAGCGAGTACATGGCAGCGAGCCACTCAGCGAAGTCACCATCGATGACATTCTCAGGTTTATATCTAAAAAGTTTGGGGTCGATTTTCTGCCGCTCGCCGCGGGCCGCGTACACGAAAGAGGCGAAAACGGGGGGAGCTTCGTCGCCGCTTTCTTTGCCCAATTCGACGCCGCGGCTGACTTCGCGCTCGGCTTCATCGAGCCTGTTCTCGTAATAGAGGAAGTCGCCGAGGTATGCCATCACTTTGAAGTGCTCGGGATGTGTGGCTAAGGCTTGTCTCATCTCCCGTTCTGCGTCCTCAGTGCGTCCCAGATAAAGCGACATACGCGCGTGCATCCAGTAGATGCGCGGTGTGGTCGGGTTCAGTTCTTCACTGCGGCGGTAGGCTTGCTCTGCCGCGTCATCCAGGCCTATGTAATGGTACAAATAGCCGAGCATGTCCCACGCAAATTCGGAGTTGGGTGCAAGCTGGGTTGCGCGGCGCAGCACTGGCAATGCCTCGAGGTTACGTCCACTCTCCGTGAGCGCAGTCCCGAAGACGGCGAGCACCTCGGGCGAGTTCGGCCGTGAATCCGCGGCTATTCGGGCTTCTCGCAATGCGCGTTCGAGGTTGTCCCGGGCATTGGTATCGAAATTTGCCGACTCCATCGCGTAAAGATAAGCCATTACGGCGCGGCTTTCAGCGAATGACGGATCTTTTTCTAAGGCTTGCTGCGCGATTTTCTGCCCACTGTGCAGACTGTCCCGCTTGGCGTGCATATAGTATTCGTTCATGTAAAAGCGTGCTTGCAAATAAAGGTTGTAGGCCTCGGCAGAGGATGTTGTGGGCTCCGTCATGGCTGACTGTTCCTGGCCGCTCACTTCAATGCTCAGGCCGTCGACTACTTTCTCAGCAACTTCATCCTGGAACCTCAACATGTCCGCGCCGTGCAGATCGTATCGCTGCGCCCAACGCGTTGCCTGGTCCTTCCTACTGATGAGCTGAACTGAGACACGAATTACGCCCGGTGCGCGCTGATAGGTCCCGTCGAGCACCGACTCGACCCCCATTTCCTCAGCGACTTGCACGGGATCAGCGGGTGAACTGACATATTTCAAAACCGAGCTCGTCGGCCGGACCGCCAGGTTGTGCAATGACGTCAAGCGCGTGATGATGGCATCAGTCATGCCGATGCCCCAGACTTTGTCGGGGTCCTGCCCGGAAATGTCGCGGAACGGTAACACTGCAAGCGTGCGCAGCTGAGATGTGTTTGCTGATGAGGCCTGATCGGTCTGCCGTGCTTCAGTGGTGCGCGCTCGCCATAAGAAAAAGCCTGTCAATAGAAGAACGGCCAATGCGACAGCGCTGATGGCAAGTTTAACCGCAATCGATCTGCGGTGCGGAGGGGCAATGCGTGAGGTTGTCTGCCCGGAATCACGATCGCGTTTCAGCCGTTTCAAGTCACTTCGGATTTCCGACGCGTGCTGGTAACGCACGTCCCGGTCTTTCTCCATCGCCTTATCGAGAATGCGTTCGAGCTCAGAAGGTATTCCGACCGTCGATCGCGACGCCGGTTCCGGCTGACGATTGAGAATGCCATCGTAAATTTCGGCGCTGCTTGGGCCCGAGAAAGGCAATCTGCCGGTGATCATTTCATAGAGCACAACGCCGAAGGAAAACAGGTCGGTACGAATATCCAGCTCTTTTCCGCGGGCCTGCTCAGGCGACATGTAGGCTACCGTTCCCAACGTGGAGCCGGGGCTGGTTAGGTGATCTTCTGAAATTGTGGGCCCATCGGAAGTCGAGGAAAATAAACTTTTCGCCAAGCCGAAATCCATGATCTTGGCTTGACCACGAGCGGTTACGAAAAGATTTGCCGGCTTAATATCCCGGTGTACGATGCCTTTTCCGTGCGCGGCGTCAAGACCTTCGGCGATCTGGATCCCAAGTTCAAGGACATCGTCCACGTCGAGGGCACCCTTGGAAATACGGTGTTTTAGGGTTTCCCCGTCGAGCAATTCCATGGCGAGAAACGGTTCGCCCTGATACTCATCGATTTCGAAGATGGTACAGATATGGGAATTGTTCAGCGCTGAGGCTGCCCGCGCTTCACGTTGAAAACGTTCTAGCGCCTGAGGGTCCCGTCCAAGTTCCGGGGGCAGGAACTTCAAAGCTACATGGCGGCCTAGTTTCAGGTCTTCAGCTTCGTAAACGACGCCCATGCCGCCGCCACCCAGCTTGTGCAACACTCGGTAGTGTGAAATGGTCTGGCCAATCATGAAGCTGTACTCTTCGTCCGGACCGGCAGCGAACCTTACTAAGATATATCGGCTCAGGCCAAAGACACCAGTACCTGACAACTAGCTATTGCAGTGGGGTTCAGCTGTGTTCGAGTCCCAATTTTTTGGCTAGCGCGCGTGAATCCATGGCGTGCATAACAGCGATATCCGGGCTCACTATACCGGCGCGAACCAGATCCTCGATCTGCGAGTCGATACTCCAGCCGGCAATATCTTTCGTAGCTGGAGGATCGTCAGAACGGCAATGGCTTTCATTTCTCAGCAACTGCTCCAGGGACTCGGAACCCGACTTCCACAGTTCGAATACCGCCATTCGGTGTTCATCCTGCTTCCTGGGGACAAGCCGCTGTGAAATCACATAACGAAGCATTCTGGCCAGGCGATCGCGCGCCGGGCGCTGCTCTCCCGAAGGCAGCGCGCTGGCAAACCTTTCTACCGCCTGTTGCGCGTTAATCGTGTTCATGGTCGACAGCACCAGGTGCCCGGTTTCAGCGGCTTCCAGGGCCAACTCCATGATCTCGGCGGTTTTAAGTTCTCCGACAGCAATCACATTCGGAGCCTGGCGAAGGGCCGCACTGAGCGCCTGCAGCACGCTAGGTGTATCGCTGTGTAGCTCGCGCTGGTGTACGGTCGAACGCTTGTGGTTGTGCAGGAACTCAATCGGATCCTCAATAGTAATAATGTGGCTGGTTTCACTTTCATTGATGTGGTCGAGTATGGCCGCCAGAGTTGACGATTTCCCCGATCCACGAGGGCCCGTGATCAACACCAAACCGTCATGCAGCTGCGAGATGTCGCGCAGTTGTTCTGGCAGCACAAGACTTGCGAAGTCAGGCACGGTAGTGGGAATGACTCGCATCACCACCGCGCAACTTCCTCTTTGAATGAAGATATTTACCCGGAAACGCGCCACTCCGGGCAGCGCGTAGGAAACATCGCAGTAGCCTTGTTCGCGCAGCATGCTGAGCGCAGATTTGTTGCTGGCGATAAGGTCGGATGCGACTCGACGAGTATCGTCGGCGGTCAGCGGCGGTACTCCCGGCATCTCCAACTCGACGAATTCTCCATTTACCTGAATCTGGAATTTTTTGCCGGGAGAAAAAATCAGATCGCTGACGCGCGGATTTGCCCGCAGGATTGCCGCCAGCAACTCGTCAGTTGCCGCGCCGGCGGATAGATGGTCGAGCGAAACTTGTATGCGAGCCGTGCCCGTTGCGGCCATGGCGAGCCTGATTCCCTCTCAAAACGCAGGTATTCAGGTTCAACTCTAACGAAGTGGGATGTATGGTGGCCACAAAGAACAGCCCGTCCATAGACCTTGGTAACGGATTCCCGAAATAAAAAAAGGCGGCCAAGGCCGCCCTTCATGTGGAGTCTTCAACTCTATTTAGTTTTCTTGGCGCCTTTCTTTCCGTAATTGGTCTCTACCGTTGCGTTCAGGGCCGCCAGCATCTGCTTGGCTTCGTCGGCATGTGGGCCGCTCGGTTGCAGCTCAAGGTACTTCTGGTAGGCTTCGGTAGTCCCATCCGGGGCGACTATCTTGCCGCTGGGATCGGTAGTTGCCATTCCCACCAGGTTTTGGCCCTTCCAGAAATAAGCATCGGCACGGTTCGGATCAGCCGCTATGGCCTTATCGAAGGCATCGATCGCCTGCTTGCGGACCTTAACGTCATTGGTGGCGTTTGAATTGGTGAGCACGGCACCGAGGTTGAAATAATACTGCCCGGCGTGAGAGGGATCGAGATCAGCGGCCTGCTGATAGGCGTTCACCGCCTCATCAGATTTCCCTACGCGAGCCGCGGCGGCGGCAAAGTTGTCGTAGTATGCCGCCATCCGCTGCTTGTCGAGAGCGGATTGAATTGCTGCCTTCCCGGTTGGCGCAGGCGCGGCAGCGTCCTGCTGAGCATTTCCTTGCGCTGGCTGTCCGCTCCCCTGTGCCTGTCCATTCGCTGGCGCCGGCTGCCCATTCGTCGGGGCTCCGCCGGACTCCTTGGATTTTTTCAGATCAATTGCCTTCTGCAGGTCGTTATAGGCCTCGGTATAGCGTTTGGTCTTCTCTGCAGCATCGGTTTGCGTCTTGGCCGAATCCAGATAGGCGCCGCCCAGCCGGAACCACACCAGGTCCTCATTAGGGACCATCTGCGAAGCCTCAGTCAGTGAAGCAATCGCAGCGTCATAATTCGGCGGGGTCGCCTGTTCTGCGGCAGTTGCAGCTTTAAGCTTTTCGTTCACCGTGCCTATGCTTTTGTTGTACTGTTCGACTTTGGCCTGCTGCTCCTGCATCTGCTTGACCTGCTCAGGCGTCATTCCCTTCGCCTTGGCGGTCTCCTGGACTGCCTGCTCCTGCGATGCCTTTAAATCGAAATCCAAAGTCAGTTCATCAGTCGTGACCTTGTAGTTGTTGGCTTTATCGAGTTCTTTGCCGTCCTTGCTTAGGGTCACGGTATACGTGCCCACGTCAATTCCCAGCGAAAAGTACTCGCCCTTTTTGTTGGTTTTGAGTTTGAAAGTCCGGCCGTTATCGTTGTTGTGCCATGTCACTTCTGCGCCGACTATGGGATTGCCTTGAGCATCCTTGCAAGTGCCCTTGACGGTCGCGGTTTGAGAAAACGCCGGCAGCGCAAAAAGCATGGAAAGAACTGAAATCATCAGCACATAAAAAACATTTCGCTTCATCGAAGCCTCCGGGGCTGGTCCGCAAAAAACTCATCCCTCGTGAGATAAGCGCGGACAAATTTTAAACGCTCTGCACAACAGGAACATATGGAAGCGGATCAACGGCTCCCGCTTCGTGAAAAGCTCTAAGCCGCAAAACGCAGCTATCGCAAACTCCGCAGGCGCGGTCTTCGCGGCTGTAACAAGACCACGTTAAATCGAATGGCGCGCCTAGTTCAAGGCCAAGGCGCACAATGTCAGCCTTCCGCATGGAGATCAGCGGCGTCACCACTTCGATGCATCCTTCTCTGGTCCCGACGCGAATTACTTGATTAAAAGCCTCATAGTACGCAGGGCGACAGTCAGGGTAGCCGGAGCTGTCCTGCTCGACCGCGCCTATATAGACTTTAGAAGCATTCAGTACCTCGGCCCAGCTCACGGCCACCGATAGAAAATGTGCGTTGCGAAACGGGACATAAGTGACCGGAATATCGCTACCGATCTCGTGCGATTCGGGGACGGCGATATTTTGGTCCGTTAACGCCGAGCCGCCGATTAGTGTGAAGGCCTCGTTACGCACCACCATGCGCTCATCGATTCCCAGCCGGTCACAGGTGCGCTCAAACGAGTCGCGCTCGCGTCGCTCCGTGCGTTGACCATAACTAATGTGCAAAGCCGCCGCATCGTAATCGCGTACCGCCAAAGCCGCGCAGACTGAAGAGTCCATGCCTCCACTGAGCAGGACGACAGCTCGAGATTTACGCGATTGAATCATTTTCAAAACTTGCGGATTTTAGATTGTAGATTGAAGATTTCAGGTTTAAATTCTGCAATCTGAAATCTGAAATCTGAAATCTGAAATCTGAAATCTAAAATCCCTATTCTGCAATCTTCAATCTGAAATCTTCACTCGCTACACTCCCTTCATCGCCGGGTCCCAAATCAACTTGTGAATCTGCAATCCCATCCGCGCCGGAACATTATCTTCCAGCATCCATTCCGCTAGTTGCTGGGGATCGAGCAGGCAGTTGGATGCGTCCCGCGCACCTGACGCATTCTTGCTGAACGCCGGAGAAAATAGAACGGCGTTTGATCGGTTGGCAAGATCATGACGCCTCGTAAAGTTCCGCGCAAACTCGTAATCGTTGCGCCCACTGATCACAAATTTGATCTCGTCGTGCGGCTGCAGTGTTTCCAGATTTTCGATGTGGAAACTATCGCCCTCGCCTGAATCCGGACACTTCACGTCCACAATCTTCACCACCTGAGGCGGAACTCGCTCCAGCGGCCGCTCTCCACTGGTCTCGATGAGCACCTTATAGCCGCATTCCAGCATGCGCTGCATCAGCGGAACCAGTTCGCGCTCCTGCAGCATGGGTTCGCCGCCGGTGATCTCAACAAGTCCAGGCGTTGGGCTCAGCCGCTCAACCTCGTCGAAGACCTGCTCCGGCGTCATCTTCGTGCCGCCATAAAAACTGTATTCCGTGTCACACCACGAGCAGCGCAAATTACATCCAGTCAGCCGCACGAATACGCACGGCATCCCCGCGTATGTCGATTCCCCCTGCAACGACTTGTAGATTTCGGTGATCTGCATTCGTCAGTCTTTGCCGATGGGGCGACGGGCGTCCCCGCCCGTCCTACCCTGAGCAACGCTCAGTTCCGGCCTTACTCGCTGTATTTCGCGGTTGTGTTGTCCGTCTCGAACACCGTCACATCTTTCACGCGCACTCGACCGTCAGTGACTTTTCCCAGCCGCCCGTTGGTCTCATCGTAGAAGTACTTGGCGAGGTTCTCCGCCGATGGGTTGAGCTCGATAAACGGCTCCACTTCGTTGATCATCTGGTGATCAAGCCGGTCAATAACGTGCCGCATCACTTCGCGCAAGTCCTTGAAATCCAGCAGCAGCCCGGCTTTGTCGAGTTCCTTGCCCGCCAGCGTCACGCGGATTTTGTAGTTATGGCCGTGCGGCTTCTCGCACTTGCCATTGTAATTGCGCAGGTAATGGCCGGCGGCAAACGAATCTTCAACCGTGACTTCGAACATGGAACCTCGGAGAGCAGAATAGTGACACACGATATTTTACCGCTTTGGCGCGGGGCGGGTTGCGATGCCGTGGAATGGCAGCGTCAGGCGCGCATGGAGCGGTAAGTCTTGAGGCAGCGGGAGGCAGTCTCGAGTTCGCTGAAGCGGCTGCCTTCCTGCTCGATCAGGTAGTACTCAACCCCGCCCACACTTTCCGCAGCGGCAAAAATATCTTTCAATTTCGCATCGCCTTCTCCGAACAAAACCTTGTAGCCTTTGCTCGGATCGGCAGACCAGTCTTTCAAATGAAGTGAGTGAATTCGCCCAGGGTTGGCGCGAATCCATGCGACCGGATCAGCTGCGGCTTCCAGGCAGGTACCCACGTCGAGCTGCAGCATGATGCTCGGCTTCGTGTTCTTTGCGATCACTTCCATGGGGCGCACACCTTCGATCGGCTTCCACTCGGCATCGTGATTGTGATAACCGGCTTTCAGGCCTGAACCCTCGAGAGTGTCCGCGGCCCGGTTTAGATTGTCGGCAACGGCTTTCCACTCATTAATGCTGGTCTTCGGGTCCGACCAGGATTGCACCATGTACTTCGTCCCCAGAATCAAGTTCATGTCGCGAGCGCGATTGATGTTCTCCGGGCTGAAAAATTTCTCCTCATTGTGGGTCGAGTAGCAACGAACCCCAAGGCCGTCCAGCAGCTTACGCATCTGCTTGGTCTGGCTTTCGCTCCACTCGAAATACGGGGCGTAGAACTCCACGCATTGGTATCCCATTTGCCCCACCGCGCGCACCGTGCCTTCGAGGTCCTTCTTCAGTCCCTCGCGAACCGAATAGAGTTCGAGGCCCACCGGAATAGCCGAGGACGATGCCGAAGCTTTGAGCGCCCAGGGAAGCGCTGCGGAGAGAGCGAGAAAAGAGCGGCGGCTCAGTGACATGGCAGACATATTACCGGAGTTGGTAATTTTCATTGTAGTCATAAAATAATGACCATGGTCATAAACATGGTATACTGTGAACGGAAGGAACGGTGATGAAAGAAATCCCCGCTGGCCAATTCAAAGCAAAGTGCCTGGCAATCATGGATCGGGTGCAAAAGACGGGAGAGTCAGTGCTGATCACAAAACATGGGAAACCGGTCGCGCGATTGTCACCGGCTCCGGCATCGCCGGAAGACGTCTTCGGCTATATGGCAGGTAAGGTCAAAATAGTCGGCGATATCGTTGGCCCGATCACACCGCCTGGGGATTGGGAAACCGGATGATCCTGCTCGATACACACGTTCTCGTCTGGATGTCGAGTGACCCCGACCGATTGTCATCCAAGGCGCGCCAGCAAATCATCGATGCCCGTCGTAGCACTGGTCTTGGGATAGCTGACATCACGTTATGGGAGCTGGCGTGGCTGGCTGAACACCAGCGGGTTTTGTTTTCAGGAAGTGTGGAGTCGTTCGTTCGCGAAACGGTGTCGCGCGTGGCAGTCAAGCCGATGACTCCCGAAATCGTAGCCTTGGCCGCGCACCTGCCGGGCAATTATCCCAAAGATCCAAGCGATCGATTGATTGGCTCGACTGCAATAGTCGAGGGAATGACACTCATTACTGCGGACGAGAGAATCCGCAATTCAGGAATGGTGGATTGCGTCTGGTGATCTTTAGGCCTAGTATCCCCGTGGTTGTGGCGGATATTCATCGGCATTATTACGGGCTCTGGGTAACACTACTCCACCTTGAATCTGCGGAATTCCGAAGTGTCCGCCCAGATGCGTCAAGTCAATGGGACTGATCGCGCATGAGACGGAAACGAAATTGACCTGATTCGGTCCGGCAGACAGAACAGCAACATTTCTGATTGTCATGTTGTCGAGGCGCACCCATATGTCAGTGGCACCAGGGCCGTTGCGGGAGCGCGATCCTGAGACGTGTTGCCATCCCGCGGCACGGTATTGCTGGCGAACATCCGCAAGGATTCTTGGGTCGTACATCCCATATCCAGGAAACCGGAAATGGTGGACGGAAACACCATCCACACCGGCAACCACTCGGCGGAGGTTGGTATCGTTCTGATCTATTTTGGAGGCCAGCACAACCATTGAGTGGTCAAGGTTGAACTCGGTCCGCGACGAGGCATTCTGCCCTAAGTAGGCGATGGCCTCAGGAATCCACTGTTCCGACGGCCCGGGTCGCACGGGCGGCGGGGGTGTCATGGCGGCCGGGGGCTGCATCCGGTAGTCCGGCGGATTCTGTGGCTCAGTCTGGTGTCCGTAGTCTGGCGGATTCCGCGGCTGAGACTGGTTTTCGTAGTCCGGTGGATTCTGCTCTGAAGGCTGGTTACGATAATCCGGGGAGCTTTGCTGCTCCGCCTGAGTGCGATAGTCAGGCGGATTCTGCTGGTCCTGCTGGCTTTGAGGGGTCTGATAAATGCGTGGATCGGGCTTGTCTTGAGCCAGGGATGAAATCGCCATCACGTTGAAAATAAAATAGATCAGAGCAAAAAGACGGGAGAATCTCACGGGGCGCCTCGCGCAAATGAAAAAGTAAGCATCACGGCCAATGTCGAGCCAACAGCTTTGAACCCACTGTTAGATAAATAGTTCCGCAGAAGCAGCGGCGGAAAATAGAGTCCTTACGCATAAGTAAGGAATACCAAACATGTTAAGATACGAGAATGCCCGCTGCCACAGTGACTTCTAAGGGACAAATCACTATTCCTGCGCCCGTCCGTTCAGCTTTGGGCCTGGATGCTGGAGATCGCATCGAATTCGTGGAAATAGAGAAGGGACAGTTCGCCATTGTTCCTGCTACTGTGCCTTTACGCCGATTGAAGGGCCTGATTCGAAAACCCAAAACGCCAGTTTCGATCGAGGAAATGAACACAGCTATCGCCCAACGGCGCGCCGGCACAACACTGAAAAAGAAATGATCGGCCTGGATAGCAACGTCATTGTGCGTTTTCTAGTCCAGGACGATCCCGCACAGTCCGCGGCCGCGAGCCAGCTCTTCGACACTCTCATCCCCGACGCTCCAGGATTTGTTTCCATCATTACGATCGTGGAGCTAGTGTGGGTTTTGCAAAGCTGTTATGAAGCGGAGCGAGATGACATCGAAAGCGCAATTGAGGGGCTGTTGCGAACTCGTGAATTGATCGTCGAGCGTGCTGACCTAGTTTGGCAATCGCTGCGCTCATTCACGAAAGGGAACGCGGACTTCGCCGATTGCATGATTGAGCGTTGCGGCCAGGCTGCGGGTTGCGATTACACTATGACCTTTGACCTAAACGCGGCAGAGTCCGCTGGTATGAAACTGCTCCGCTAAACTGGGGAACTCGGTCCCAGAACCGATCTAGCTCCTGATAGTCTTCGACCCCGCGTCCCAAATCGCTGGCGTGTTCTTGAAGTACGAGTAGTTCGCCAGATGGCAGGCGAGAGCCGCACGATTGCCGAATTCCTCGTTCTCAACTACTTTCTTGCGCGAGCGTACCGCGTTGAAGAAGTTGGTCTGGTGATCGACCAGATCGCTATAGCCTTCGGGAGCGGCAAAGACTTCAGTTGCCTCTTCGACTTTAACCTTGTAGTAGGGGTGTTCCTTCTCGAAGTTCGCCAAATACTCGTTGCGTAACTTTTCCGGCCAGCCATAAATCGAATAACCCTCGGGCTGCGGACGCGTGTCCTGCGGCGTATAAGTCAGGTTCTGGCCACGGATGATCGCCGTTCCCTTGGTGCCGTAGAAGGCAATGAAATCCCCCTGGTCATTCATTAAATTGCAGCGCAGGTAAACCCGAAAGTTGGGATAGTCGTAGAACGTCTCGATTAAATCGGGATAATCACGTCCGTCCTTAAAGTGAAAGAGCCCGCCCGCAGACTGAGCTCGTTTGGCTACGGTATTAATTCCGGTAATAAAACTGATTCCGGAAATCAAGTGGACGAACAGATCTCCTGGCAGGCCCTCCCCGTAGTCGGTGAAGCAGCGCCAGCGGAAAAAGCGCGCGGGATCAAATGGCCGCTTGGGAGCGTTGCCCAGGAATGCGTTCCAATCGATGGTCTGTTCACTGGCGTCGGGCGGAATCGGATATACCCACGCGCCGCTCGGCGAGTTGCGGTCCCAATAAGCCTCTATGTGATAAACGTCGCCCAGCTTTCCGGTGTCATACAACTCCTTGGCCTGCGCGTATACGATCGACGATACCCGCTGGCTGCCGATCTGAACGATACGATTCGCCTTCTGTGTGGCGTTAATCATGGAGAAGCCGTCTTCGACCGTGTGCGACATTGGCTTCTCGCAGTAAACATCTTTGCCGGCCGCGCAGGCGTCTTCGAAAATTCGCCGGTGATTATGGTCGGGTACCGCGATAATGACTGCGTCCACATCTTTGCGATCAAGGATCTCCTTGTAATTCCGCGTGGCGGGAACGCTCGGGTTTCTAACTGCCTCTTGTGCGGCGGTATGTCGAGAGTCGTAAAGATCGCAAACCGCGACGCATTCCACGCCAGACACGTGTGTGGTCGCGCTCAGCAACTCGCAACCGCGCACCCCGGTACCGATAGAGGCGAAGCGGAGAGTGTCGCTTGGCGCCACCGGCCTCGGCGATGCCCAAACATTTTTCGGTTGCAGCAAAGTGAATTTTGCGGCGGCCCCAGTGGCCGCTGACGCGGTCCCCACACGGATGAAGTCACGGCGAGTCCAGTTCTTATTCATTGCTTACAATCCTCCTAAGAGTGGGATGAATTTCCCAGTAGAAAAACGTTAAACCAGAATTGCGGAGAATTATCGCACAGGAGGATGGGTGCCAGCTGACACAAATTTGAAATTCGCCGACCGAGCGCGACTACGATGACTCAACCATCGCACCCACATTGCGTCTTTTTCTCAGGCTCGCCTGCAGTACCTTTTTTCTTAGCCGTAACGACTTGGGCGTGACTTCGACGAACTCATCATCCGCGATGAATTCGATGGCTTGCTCAAGGTTCAGCTGTTTGAAGGGAACCAGCCGAATGGCTTCGTCGGCTGTCGAAGACCGCATGTTGGTCAGCTTCTTTTCGCGCACCACGTTCACGTCGAGGTCGGTGTCTCGGGCGTTTTCGCCGATGATCATGCCTTCGTAAACATCGATCGCCGGTCCCACGAACAACTCTCCGCGCTCCTGCAAATTCCATAGCGCGTAGGACGTGGTTACGCCGCCGCGGTCTGAAACCAACGCGCCGGTTGGCCGGTGCGGAATTTCGCCCTGCCATTCAATGTATCCGTCGAACAGCGAATTCATCACGATGGTGCCGCGAGTATCGGTCAACAACTGGCTGCGCAGGCCGATCAGGCCGCGGCTGGGCACGCGAAACTCCACGCGCACGCGGCCGTAACCGTGGTTGTGCATGTTGGCGACTTCGCCTTTGCGTTCGCCGAGTTGCTGCATTACTACGCCCACGAAAGTTTCCGGGACATCGATGGTCAGGTGCTCCACCGGCTCCATCAGCTTGCCATCGACGCGCTTGGTGACAATCTCCGGCTTGCCCACCATCAATTCGTAACCTTCGCGGCGCATCATCTCGATAAGGATCGAGAGCTGTAGTTCGCCGCGGCCCATCACTTTGAATGAATCCGTGCTCTCGGTTTCTTCCACGCGAATGGAAACGTTGGTGAGCAATTCCTTTTGCAGCCGCTCGCGAAGATTGCGAGATGTCACGTAAGTCCCATCGCGTCCGGCAAACGGCGAGGTATTCACCGTGAACTGTATCGCAATGGTCGGTTCGTCGATGGCGATGTGCTGAAGCGGCGCTGGATTTTCAGCATTAGTAATAGTCTCGCCGATGGTGATGCCTTCGACGCCGGCCACCGCAATAATGTCGCCCAATTCGGTCTCGGTGATATCGGTTCGCTTCAATCCTGAGAACGAGAACAGCTTGGTGATTTTCGTCTTCTCGATCACACCGCCCAGTTTTGCAATCCCGACTTCTTCGCCGGTCTTCATCGTCCCGTTGAATACGCGCGCGATCGCCAGCCGGCCAAGGTAATCGCTGTAATCGAGGTTTGCGACCAGGATCTGCAACGGTCCAGCGGCATCGCCTTTGGGCGCGGGAATGCGTTTCACAATCGCCTCGAACAGCGGCTGCAGATCTTCGCCCCCGCCCTTGATATCGGTGGAAGCCGTTCCTTCCTTGGCATTGGTGTACAACACCGGAAAATCCAGCTGTTCTTCGACGGCATCGAGATCAATAAACAGATCGTAAATCTCGTTCAGCACTTCCTGCGGACGCGCATCCGGACGGTCGATCTTGTTGATCACCACAATCGGCGGCAATCGGGACTCAAGCGCTTTGCTCAACACATAACGCGTCTGCGGCAACGGGCCTTCGCTCGCATCCACCAGCAGCATGGCGCCATCCACCATCTTCAGCGCGCGTTCCACTTCACCGCCAAAGTCGCTATGGCCGGGCGTGTCCACAATGTTGATCTTCACATCGTGATAAAAAATCGCGGTGTTCTTGGCCAGGATCGTAATGCCGCGCTCGCGCTCCAGTTCGTTCGAATCCATCACCCGTTCGACGACGGCCTCGTTGGCGCGGAATGTGCCGCTCTGCCGCAGCATGGCGTCAACCAGCGTGGTTTTGCCGTGGTCCACGTGCGCGATAATTGCTATGTTGCGAATGCCTGAACTCAATAGACTTCCTTCCGTGGAGCAAATGCTCCTGTATCTACTTTACCTTATGCGGCGCACAAGCCGGGGACGCTGGGCAAGCGGATGGGAGGATTGGGAAGCGGGACGACAAGGGACTACCGTGAAACCGTAACGGTCTGTTTTGCAGCGATAGAGTGCATGCGGTCTTCCAGTTGTTGGGCCTCACTATCACGATGCAGACCGTGCAACGCGGACACACAATTGCCCATCGTCTCTACCACCAAGGGATCGGTTTCGCCAAACACTTTGGTCCGTATAGCAAGCGCGCGCTGGCAAGTTTTCAAGGCTTCGTCGTAGCGTTTGGTCAACACATAGAGCAAGCCGAGGTTGTTGAGATCTGTCCCAAGCTCAGGGCTTTCTGCGCCGAGCGACTTTTCATCGAGTGCAATCGCGCGCAGAAAGAAGGGCTCCGCTTTTTGTCGCTGCGCTGTTACTTCATAAAAAGCGCCAAGATTATTGAGCGCCGACCCTAACTCGGGACTGTCCGGCCCCAGAATCTTTTCCAACATGGCCAACGCCTGCTCCCCAAGCGCGGCGGCCTCAGCAGGTTTGTTTTCATCTCTTCTAAGCACAGCGAGATTCTCAAGGCTCGTCGCTACATCACGATGCTCCGGCCCAAACGCAGCCTTGCGTATTTCGAGCACACGGCTCAATAGAGCGTCGGCTGTGGCGAAATCCCTGCGAGCCTGGCATATGAGCGCCAAATTTTCCAGCCCATTGGCGTAGTCGGGATGGTCGCCGCCAACGGTCTTTCCGAAAACGCTCACCGCCTCGCGAAAAGCTTCTTCCGCCTGTTTCGGGCGCTCGCTTCTTTTGTAGAGCATACCTAATGCTTCAAGCGTTTGGGCTGTTGCGACGGTTTCTTTACCTTGTTTTTTGCGGGTATCCAGCGCCGCTAGAAGTAATGGCTCAGCCTTGTCGTACGCTCCCGTGGCGG
The DNA here is from genome assembly GCA_050746025.1 of Terriglobales bacterium. Classification (GTDB taxonomy): domain Bacteria; phylum Acidobacteriota; class Terriglobia; order Terriglobales; family Acidobacteriaceae; genus Gp1-AA145. Next base: position 19,109 of record JBOGLH010000202.1, read on the forward strand.
AATAAAGCTCGCCTAGATCGTTCTCGCTTTCTGCAATGTCAAGATCGTCCGAGTGAAGAAGCTTCTGCCTAAGGCTCAGAGACTTAACCAGTAGCGGTTCAGCATGAGGATAGTCGCCGAGGGTGGTATACAGCCCAGCTTCTCCAACGAGAGTGTCGGCGAGTTCGCTCGATTCGGGCCCATACAAGGCGGTATAGATCTGCAACGCTCTTTCATAGAGCGGCAAAGCGTTCGAGTACTTCCCCTCAGCGCGATAAACCTGGGCCAAATCGAAAATCGCGCGGGGCAGTCGGGCATCTTGGGGAGGGAAGGTTTCGGCCACCCTCACATTAGCCACCAGCAACTTTTCCGCTTCCGCAAAGTGGCCCTGCTTCGAGGCCGCGGTTGCCGCAGCGGCATTGTTTTTCCAGGTTTCGGCGGAGTTTAGTGCCCCGGCCGCTGCTGGAAGCGCGGTCGCTAGAAGCAAAAATGCTGCCCCAAAGTTAGCTCTCATTGGGAATGTACCTGCGGCACGTTTGGTTTGCTGATCTGCCGGTACAACACAAGGGCGAAGATGGGGTGATGATCTCTCATGGGAAGCAGATTATTGAACCTCTATCGATACCACCGTACCCGCCGCATCTGCTGTCTGCCGGTAATTGATAGCGACTTTCTGTTGTTTCCACGAGCAGGAAAACAAATCGGCGCCGATAACGAGTACGTGTTTGCTGTCCTTTACTTGCATTGTCCACGACTTTTTTCCAGAACTAATCATCAAAACGGCAGTCGGATCTGATGAGCAGTCAACACTTAGAACTGTGCCTTTGAGGAATTGAATCGGCGAACGGTCGGGTTCTTGACGAGCGACATCCCCGCCGTTGCGTGTGGACTCAATGAATGCCTGGTCGTTGGGAGTACCGCTTCTGGACTCGGCCAATTTGGCTTGCGCCAGATTTAATGCAACGGACTCCTTGAACTGGCGAGCTTGCGACAATGACTGCGCCGCCCGCATAGCCACCATCTGATCTGAGCTCCGACTCAAAGCCTGCAATATTACAATCGCTTGGTCCATTTGCTGGCTGTTCAAATACATCTGCGCCAGATTAAAGCGGTACTGCTCATTCTGCGGGTTGAGCGAGACTGCCTTTTGCATACTGGCGAGGCCTTTTGAGGAATCGCCAGAGCGAGCCTGGGCGAAGGCAAGCAAGGTGTAAGCATCGGCGAAGGTTGGATCCAGGGAAATTGCGGTCTCCAGTTCCTTCAAAACGTCAGGCAAGTCTGAGCCGTCGGTGAACGCTCCCCCGCGGCTCATGAGCATCGCCGAATAATAATGAACGCGGGGATCTTTCGAATCTTCCTGCGCCGCACGCTTAAAATATTCAGCCGCGCCATCAAAATTCCTCGCCTGAAGATAGGCATAACCTAACCCTCGCGCAGCGGCGGCATTGTTCGGGTCCGCTTTGAGAATTTCCTCAAACTCGGCTGCGGCCTTGTCGTGATAGTCCATTGAGTGCAAATGGATATCGGCAATCACCGCGCTCGAATCGTACTGCGTGAACGGCTTGGTCGCGTAATTCGCCTTCACGATATCGGCGGGGGACGGTATTGGGTAGTACATATAACGGCCGCTGCTAACGTAATTACGCAGCTCTTTATCGAACTGCGCCCCGCTCATCCCGAAACTCTGCTGAATCGCTTCGTCAACCGGAACGCCTCTGTCGATCTTCAATGTGAAGTAAGTAGCTAGCTTCGGAATCAGCTTGTTGTCATATAAGTAGTGCACTACCATGCTCGATTCGGCATAGAAGGTCGTGCGATGGTCGCCGCTCTCGTTGTAGGTGGCGGAATTCTGCTGCACCCGCAAAAGGTCTGCGACTTTCATCATTCCCATCTGTTGCAAAATCTGGTAATCGTAATCCGGAATTTTGCCGACGCGCGCCTGCTTGCCGTCAACCTCGATGCTCGAAAAATATTCGGCAAAGCCTTCCTGAAACCATGGATCGACTTGCGCCGTGAGATTGCCGTTCATGAGTTGGTGTGCGTACTCGTGAAAGACTACCGTCCAGGGATTTTCGACCGACATATCGAGCATGATGAAACAACGGTCTTGTCCGCCCTGAAACAATCCAGCCACCTGAATCGGCTTGCCGCGCCATAGCGGGACCACTTGGCGAAGTTCTTTGCCGTTTCTGAAGGCGACGATCTGTAGTGGGATTGGCAGGTTCACGTTAGCTTTGGTCATCAAGGTGGAGAACACTGCCCGCATCTGCTCGAAGCGCTGGGCCACCTCGCGGCCGCGCTTTTCTCCGGCGTCGGTGACTACGGAGAAGTGCGGAGAGTCGATTTCAAGCCACTGCGATTCAGACGCGAAACCGCAAGGAGTAACAGATAGGGCGAGAGAAAATGCCAGAAGGCGAAGGCAGCGAGTACTGAAACTCATATCCAGAGACTCTGGCCCAAATAATAGCTGAGAGCACGGAAAGCACAACAGATTTTTGTAGGTTGGTCGCCAGTCGACGGAACTGCATAAATAAAAAAGCCTCCCTTGCGGGAGGCTTTTCGCTGAGACCCACTAACTGCTTACTGCCGGGGGGCGGGAGTTGCGCCACCGGCCAGTTGTTCGAGGTCGTTCTTGAGCAAGCTGATCTCGACCCGTCCGCCGCTGGTGCGCTTCGGCTTTTCGCCGTTTTCGGCAGCAGCTGTTGGCGCGGGAGCATTGCCCATGCCAAGAACGTAAATCCGGTAAACCGGAATTTCGTGGTTCTCGACCAGGTAACGCACCACGGCATCTGCCATTTTGCGCGAAGTCGAAATCGCAGTCTGTCCTTTGCCTGACGAGAAGCCCTGGACCTCGATGATGTATCCGCGCTGGCTCTTCACCGGCTCGGCCATCTGGTCGATTGCCTGCTTCGCCGCTTCGCTCAGGACGGTTTGTCCGGCGCGGAAGCGAATCTCGGTCTGGTTGGTCGACTTGTACTGGTCGATGTTGCTGACGACGGTCTCGACCGTGGTCAGGCGGGTGTTGGCCTGGGTCGCGGTGGTCTGCGCCGCAGTCGCCTTGTTGCCCGCGTCAACCGCGTGCTGGTCGGCTTCGTTGGCCTTGGTTGAGGCCATCTGAATGCCTTGCTGCGAGCGCGAATCGACATCTTTGATCATCTTCGAATTGGCCGAGGTCAGCTCATCCAGCTCGTTTACGCGGTCGCGGATCGGCTGGGTCTGGCGTTGCACGAACTTCTTGCGGGCAAACGGATTCACCTTGCCCCAAAAGCCCTGCCGGCTTTCGTACTGCAAAGGCGCTTTGCCGGTGGCGCTATCGCCGGGATTAGTGGACTGCGTCGACGACGCCTGCGACTGATCGCTGGGGGTCGAGCTGGCCGGCTGCTGCTGGGCAAGCGCCGGAAGGGAGAGTAAGCATGCGACGAATAACGCTAACACTGGGCGGTTTATCATTTTCAACATCCTCCGTATTCACGTACTCTGGGGGAGCTGCCGGCCTGGCCGAAGTGGCTGCGCTCAGCTTGACTCCTCGCTGCACGCCATTCGCGGGCGTGATCGCGATATTGTGCGGCCAGCTAATTACGCCACGCTGGACCGGAAAACTCGGCGTCAAATCCTAAGATGCTGACACCTACTCTGACGTATATCAAGTGCCGTGCCAAACTGCAGAATACCTAAGTTATTGATTACGAGACCAATTTTAGTCCTTTTGAAGGGTCACAGTTACCCTTTCGGCGGTAATTTTGCCGCAGATGTATAAAAAGGTGCTAGGGCGAACCCCGGTCACGTCACATACATGGAGAGAAGTCGGATCGCCCTGCATGGATTAAGGCTTTCATAGACTACGCTCTCGATCGAGCGCCGCTCGAAAGGGGAGACCTTGGTGGAATCGTTTCGAATTCACGTCGCTGATGAAGTGCTGGACGATTTGCGCGAGCGGCTACATCATACGAGATGGCCTGACCAGGTGCCCGGCATCGGCTGGAAACAGGGCACCGAGCTTGAGTGGTTGCAGCATCTCGTCTCCTACTGGGCCGACAAGTTCAACTGGCGCGCATGGGAGCAGAGGCTTAACTCTCTCGACCACTTCACTTGGGAGGGCATCCACTTCCTTTACCGGCGTGCCGCATCGGGGCGGGGTGTGCCACTCATCCTTACGCACGGATGGCCCAGCAGTTTCCTTGATTATCTGGACATACTGCCGATGCTCGGCGATTTCGACATAGTCGTACCCTCGCTGCCGGGGTATGGGTTCTCGCCGCGCCCAGCCAAGGTCGGCGTTAACTACCGATACGTCGCTGAGCGCTGGCATCAACTCATGTCTGAGCTTGGATATTCTCGTTACGGCGCGGCTGGCTATGACTTTGGGGCCGGGGTGACGACAATCCTCGCGCTTGACCATCCCCAGTCGGTTCTGGGAATTTATCTCACCTCATTGGAATCCGACCTCACACCCATCGTTGACGACGCGGCGCTCTCCGACGCCGAGCGTTCTTATCTTGCGGTGAACCGAAGCTGGGAAGCTACCGAGCGAGGCTACAGCGCAATCCAGTCCACTAAGCCGCAGACCGTGGGTTACGGGCTGAACGATTCTCCTGCGGGACTGGCCGCATACGTTGGCGAAAAGTGGCACTCCTGGAGCGATGACACGCCGCCCGATGATTTCCTTTGCGCCACGCTCACCTTGTACTGGGTTACGCAGACCATTACATCTTCAATGCGGGATTATTGGGACAATCGCTGGTATCAGGTCGAGCGCGCCTTCATTAATACGCCCACAGCATTTGGTGTCTTCGCGCACCAAACCGTTTCCGAGGGCGAGCCACCACGCTCGTATCTGGAGCGCGTCTACAACATTCAACGCTGGACAGTCTTTCCGCATGGAGGCCACTTCGCGCCAGCTGAACAACCGGCGGCGGTAGCAGGGGACCTGACTGCTTTCTTCCATGACCTCCGCTGAGGCTTATGGTTCTCAACCGCTTGGCTGTCGGACGAAATGTCCAGTGGATTGTGTTAAGTCGTAGCGGCCAACTGACCTGCACTGCTGGATGACCACAAGTATTACCCCGGTTCGCTCTAGCCATCCCTGTCCACCGAAGCCTAGGATAAAATACGAGAAGCACCCGCCTGCAGCGGTTCAGCATCCAATTGCTAGGTCTGGGAGTAAACAGGTACTTCATGAAAAGTCTTTATGTTCCCATTTTGCTGAGCGCGTGCCTTGCGTTCGGCCAGCAAGCCTCCCCGAAACCGGCGAATCAAAAGCCTGCGAACTCCAAGCCGGAAAATTCTCAACCGCAAAGTGCCCCCAAGGGCAATGCCGCTGACTCGACGCCGCATAAGACCGACAAAGCCGCTGCCTATTACCACTTCACCATGGCCCACATGTATGAAGAGGAGATGGCGGTTTACGGGCGCAGCGATCTGATGACCAAGGCCATTCAGGAATACCGGCTGGCGATTGAGGCCGATCCCACGTCGCAGTATTTGACCTCGGGACTTGCGGAACTTTATGCGCGCACCGGGCGCATCCGCGACGCGGTGACTGAGGCGCAGGACATCCTGCAGCGCGACCCAAATAATCTCGAGGCGCATCGTCTGCTGGGTCACATTTATCTGCGCTCGCTCGGCGACATGCAGGGCGGCAACGGCTCTGATAGTGTGCTCAAGCTGGCCATCCAGCAGTATGAAGAAATTGTGAAGCTGGATCCGTCGAGTGTGGATGACCACATTATGCTGGGACGGCTGTATCACGCCGACAACCAAGTCAAAAAAGCCGAAGACGAAGAGAAGACCGCGGTGAAGCTGGCGCCAGACTCCGAAGAGGCCGTGACTTCGCTGGCCATGCTCTACAACGAAGAAGGCAACACCGCGAAGGCAGCAGAGACGCTGAGTCTGGTTCCAGAGGCAAGCCGTTCAGCCAAACTTTATTCGGCGCTCGGCGATACTTACGATCAGCAGAAAGACTACAAAAAAGCCATCGAAGCCTACCGGCACGCCATTGAACTAGACCGTGACAACCTCGACGCGATCCGCGGCCTGGCCGGCAGCTATGAGAAAGACGGGCAAATCGACAAGGCGCTGCAACAGTACAAAATCATTGCCGACGCGAATCCGGAAGACGCGCGCACTTATATCAGCATGGGCGAGATTTACCGCCGGCAGGGGAATCTTGATCTGGCGCTTGAGAACCTGAAAAAAGCGCAATCGATGGTGCAGGAT
>JBOGLH010000203.1:0-12136 GCA_050746025.1 Terriglobales bacterium
GTTTTGGAAGATCTCCGGTATGGAGCGGCCGTCTCGTGCCTGGATAACATCGTCGAGGTCGACGAACTGCCAGCCAAGTTTGCCGGCGAGGGCGCGGCCGACGGTAGTTTTGCCGGCGCCCATGAAGCCGACTAACGATATCGCTGTCAACCCTCGATTGGGAGTGCGCGGACTTGAGGACGAAGGATTTTCATTCGTCATTTGCGGCAATTTAGCCTGCTTGAAAGCTGGACTAGTTCTGGCGCTTCTTGAGACGGATTTTACCACTGAAGGAAAACAGCTTTACCGAGGAGGCTGCCTTGCCGATCGTGCCCGAAAGCGAGTTCGCCCCTCGCACCAGGAAAGGCGCGTGTTTAGGATCGAGCGAAAAATCACTCTGCACTATTCCATTGGTAGACCGGGCAAGCACCTCTATGGAAGCATAAGCCGGCGCCACAGCTTCAATGTTTCCGGTATGGCTGGTGAAAGCGTATTCCCCCTCACCGCTGAAATCGCCGTCATATTGAATTTTTCCGCTGTTGGAGTTAACTGCCACCGTCTCGCCGGTAACCCCGCTCATCAGAACATCGCCACCCACCGACATGACCTCGACGTCGCCGTGCACGTTGCTGAGATTTACGGTTCCATTGAGTGTGCGCACGTGAACATGGCCGCCGTCGCAATCAATTACCTCGATGGCACCTTCGTTGCCGGCAACAGTCACATCACCGCGCAATTTTTCAGCATGCACGCGTCCGTTTTCAGAGCGAAGAGTTAGATTTGCGTCCGATGGAACTACGACTTCGAAGTCGACGATGCCGTTACTCGGATTGGCGCCCGGCAGCAAATGAGACACAACATCAACCCGGTTGTGGCTCTTGCTTTGATCCAGTTCAACTTTGTCGGAATGAAGAATGGCTGTGATTATGACCTGGCGGGGAGATCCCGCCCTCACCACAACCGGACCGTAAGGATTGTTAATGGAAATCGTAGGGTGCTTGCCGACCTTGAAATGCAGGTCCTTGCGGACGTTTTCGGCACAGAGCGAAACACCCACCAGCAACAACACCACTCCAGCGGTGGCGGCGCATTTTCCCGACGACATAATTTTCTCCCGACTATTGCTCATCTTCATTGTTCTGGTCCACAGCCAGACGATATACCATCTGCTTTTGTTCGTAAGCATTCATTAGCATTTGCTGGGAATAAATGTCGTTCGGGTCGTTCTTCACTGCTTCTTGGGCGTCGCGAATAAATGAGTTCGCCTGTGCCAGATCGTTGCGATAAGCGGCTACTTGCGCGGGAGGCCGAGATGCAACCGTATTCATGACGTCTTTATCCTCGGCAGAAATCACCGGCGCAAAAGGAGCGGAGGGAGTACGTTGTTTCGCAACCGGCTGGTTATCACCGATTTTCGTAGGTTGGTAAAGCTTGATACCAGCGGCGATTAATAAAGCCGCGGCGACCGGAACCAGCCACGCCGTGCGCCAGCGATGAAAAAAATCAGGCTGCGAAGGGCGCGCTGGTTGCTTGATCAGCCCCTCCTGCCGCAGTTGCGCCTCAAGCAAACCCCAGACCTTATCGCTCGGCCCGTCCAACTCGCGCAGGGATGACGCTTCGGAGGAGATCAGGCTTAAATCCGCCAATAGGCCGGAACACGCGGAACATGAATTCAAATGCGCCCGTTGCTCGGAACTGGCGTCACCGTCCATGTACTCCGACAGGGCGTTTTCAAACTGCAGGCAATTCATACAGCCTCTCCCCGAACCATGCGCCTATTCATGATCGCTTTGCAACCTTTTCCGCTCGGTTTATGCGAAGCAGATCGCGTAATTTTATGCGCGCCTTGTGCAATTGCGACTTGCTGTTACCAATCGAGCAGCCGATCATGGCGGCAATTTCGTTGTGCTCGTAACCCTCGACGTCGTGCAGTACAAAGATCGTACGATAACCCGGAGGTAGCTCGTCAACCGCTCTTTGCAAATGCAGGCGATCGATTGAACCTGCCAGCCGCGCGTCGGCAGCGCCCAGCTCTTTCCGGATCGTGCCCTCTTCCTCACCTTCAGTGGTCTCGTCGATGGGAACCACTGGAAGGTTTTTCTTGCGCAGTTGCATCAGAACTACATTTACCGCCATCCGATGCAACCAGGTTGAAAAAGCCGACTCCCCACGAAACGTGCCGATCTTACGAAACAGCTGCAGGAAAGCTTCTTGCGTCAGGTCCTCCGCCGAAGCGGTGTTCCCAGTCATACGTAAACACAGCGAATACACACGACGCTTGTGCAGGTCGTACAGAAACTGAAAGGCTTCTGCATCCCCTTGCTTTGCCCGCTCAATCGCATCAGGTTCTGCGAGCTTATTTCGTTGTAGTCGTTTCGCGTCCGTCAAATCGTCTTTTCCGGCCGCAATAGATGTGATGCGGCATAAAGTTCTTTTCGTTGTACTGGTTGCGGCGGTCTCACCCAGGGTAAAGTTACCCTGGTCCGCAGCCTAAAGGGTACCGGAGGTTGGTCAACTGCGCCAATCTTCAGGGATTTAAAGCGGATTTTCAGGCCCTGAAAAACTTTATGACACCCCCGACATCAGGCGTTTCGTCGGTTTTACAAGTAGGGCCAAGATCACCGCCGCGACGATCGGGACAACACCGCTGATGCCGAACAATTTGGGCAATGGCATCGACTCGAATAGCGAACCAGCCCGACCCGCCATCCAGTCCCCGATACTTAGGGATAGAAACCAGACGCCCATCACGAATCCCGCTGCCCGCACCGGCGCAAGCTTGGTCATCGCGCTCAGTCCCACTGGACTCAGGCACATTTCGCCAACCACGCTCAGGAAGTAACAAAAATTCAACCAATTGGGTGAAACGCCCATATGTGCCGCCGCTGGAACCAGCACCAGAAAACTCAACCCGACAAATAACAGGCCGACCGAAAATTTGGCGGGGCTGGATGGCTCGCGCTTACCTAGTCGCACCCACAACCACGCAAATAGCGGCGCCAGCATAAGAACGAACAACGGTTGCACCCACTGAAACCAACTGGCAGGGAATTCATAGCCGAGAACGTGACGGTTGGTATTGCGCTCCGCAAACAAGTTAAGCGACGATCCGGCTTGTTCGTACGCTCCCCAAAAAACGCAGGAGGCCATGAACAGCACAAAAATTGCGGCTGCCCGTTTTCGTTCTTCGGTGGACCAGCCTTTGCCAAAGATCATCCATGCGAATACCCCAATTGAGACCGCCAGCAAGAACCAACCCAATGCATCAGACACCGACTGGGCGGTGATCTTGATAACGCCTCTCGAATTGAGTGCGCCCGCCAATACGACTACAAGAACCGCCGCACCAGTGAGGAATCCAGCGTTGCGTTTTTGAGCGCGGTCCTTTTCAGGACTTCCCGAGCGAGTAGGATGATGGCCGGCTTCTCCGAGGTATTTTTTAGTGACCAGGTATTGGACAACACCGATTAGCATACCGATTGCAGATGTCGCGAAACCTAGGCGCCAGTTCACTTTTTCGCCGACCCAGCCCACGATCAAAGGAGAAAAGGCGCCGAGGTTGATGCCCATGTAGAAAATCGAGAAGCCGGCATCCCGCCGGTTATCACCCGGCCTGTAGAGTTGTCCGACAATCGTACTGACATTGGGTTTCAACAACCCGGTCCCGAAAATCAGCAGGGCCAAGCCGCTGTAGAAGCCGGTCATGCTGGGCGATGCTAGGCAGAAATTTCCTGCGGAAATCAGAATGCCTCCCAGGAGCACCGCTCGTTGCTGCCCGATGATGCGGTCGGCCACCCAGCCTCCTGGCAAGCTAAACAGGTAGACCATTGCCGTGTAGAAGCCGTAGATGGCGCCTGACTTCATCACCGAGAAATTCAGGCCTCCTGTTTGAAGGCCTGCGGTCATGTAAAGAATGAGCAGAGCGCGGGTCCCGTAGTAGCTGTAGCGCTCCCACATCTCGGTGAAGAAAAGTGTGGCGAGACCACGCGGATGGCCGAAGAATCTGGTATCAGAATGTTGCGGCAGGTTACCGGTGACGATTTGTCCCATTCGAGAATTCCGTCTGCAGGAAGATATCAGAGATGCCGAGGTTTCGCATTTGACTTCATCGATTGGCGGATTGGCGCCGCCAGCAAAAATTGTCGATCAATTGAAACCGAATGCATCTGACAAAAAAAATGCTCGGGATTTACTTCACATTGCATTCGCCCTTAGAACTGCATACCCGAAACAACCTAGGGTAAGGCTGTTGCTCCCAAAAACCCAACCACCGCAGGCCACCCTGCATCCTACGAACAACCTGCTGCCCTGTTCGGAAGCTGGGGAAAGGCGCGAGCAGAACTCATACGAATTTTTCACAAGGAGAAGGTAACGATGAAAAAGATTATGTGGATGGCGATGGTCGGGCTGCTGATGGCGGCTCCTTCATGGCTCGCGGCGCAGGAAGGTGGGTCGGATTATAACCACGGCAGCGTGGGAATTTTTGCGGACTATATGCGCTTCTCGCCGGGGGCAAGGACGACTAATTTCATTGGCTTTGGTGCGCGTGCCGGGTTCCACGTAAGCCCACACGTTGCTCTCGAAGGCGAAATGAACTATGACTTCGAGCGCAACTACACCACCATTTGCGGGAATTGCGTTGGTGGCAGCACAAATTTCACCACGACCCGGTTGCGCCCACTGACCGGCTTGTTTGGACCGAAGTTTGAAACTCCGGGCCCGTTCAAGTTCTTCGTGACCGGCAAACTTGGTTTTATTAACTTCACGTCGACGGGAGCTGCCGTGACGCCTGGCACAGTAGGCAACGCAATCACTGGAGTTGGTGGCGGAGGCACTCATTTCGCGATGTATCCTGGCGCCGGATTTGAAGGGTTTTGGGGACCGTTTGGTCTTCGCTTAGAAGCAGGTGACGAGGTTTACCTGAACAATGGAACCTTCAATAACCTGAGAGTGACGTTCGGACCGCAAATCCGGTTCTAATTTTTCCTGGGAGCGGAACTGGGAGCGGAACGTGAGCAGCTCGTAAGGGCTGCTTTTTTTATTCCAGCACCACCAGCATTTTTCGCTTGCTGCAATTAACCGAGAGCACGCGTTCGGAGTTCGGAGCGAGATCGACATCCAGAGTTTCGATCTGGTCGTAATTATTGCGGGGAGACAGAACGCGAATCTGAAGCCAGTGTTTGCCGGCAGGAAACTGGAAAGTTGTTACTTGGTTAATTTCCACAGTGCGCAGCAAGGAATGTTTTTGATCACCGCCGCGCAGGCTTTCATCGGAAATCAATTTGTCGTCCAACCAGATCGAAGCTTTGGCTGCATTAAAGTGGTGCTCGATTTGAACCTGCACCTTCGCGGACGCGAGCGGCGCCGCTGCGGGCAATGATGCCTTCACGCTTTTGCTGGGTCCGCGGGTTCTCCGTGGTCTAACTTTTTCCATCACCGCCCGTATTTGAGTTTTCGCGGCCGCAAGTGGATGGGGATGGATAGGGTCTAGGCGCAATTCTGCGATCACATCTTCGGGAAGCGGCACGTTGCGCACTTTCGTTACTCTCCACGCAAAAAACATACCAGAAATCATCAGGAAGACAATCACTGCCGGAAGCGAGTAACGCATGTATGGCTTTGCCGCGGTGGAATTTTTGCCCTGTACCGCGTCGGTGTGCAGCGACGGAGTAATAAATGATGCAGTGTCGGTTGGATCAGAACCGGAGTCGCGAAATTTCTGGATTGCGCGCGCCAGTGCTGCTCCGCTCGGATAGCGGTCTTCCGGATCCTTGGCAATTGCGCGAGAGACGATTGCATCCAGCTCCGGCGATACTTCAGTCTGGAAACTGGTGACCGGAACCGGCTCAATATTCATGACCTTAAAGACAACGGTTTTTGCGCTGTTCCCCTGAAATGGACGAAAGCCTGTGATCATGCTGTAGAGCACGACGCCAAGTGAAAACAAGTCGGAACGGGCATCACCCTGTTTGCCGCTCATTTGCTCCGGTGCCATGTAAGCCGGACTGCCTGCAACGTCCCCAACCTGGTTAATTTCCTGACGAAGCCAGGCTACGCCGAAATCGGCGATCTTGGCATGCCCGTCTTCGGTGATCAGAATATTTGCCGGCTTAATATCGCGGTGCACCACGCCCTGGTTGTGAGCGTAATCGAGTGCTTCCGCGATCTCTTGCGCGTACTGCAGGGCCAGCGGCAGGCTTAACTTGCGATTGCGTTGCAGCACCTTGCTGAGGGGCTCGCCGGTGACGTATTCCATCACCAGGTATGGTTCTTCAGTTTCTGGATCTTGACCTGCGTCGAAAATGGTGACAATCCCCGGATGCGAAAGCCGTCCCGCAGCTCGAACTTCACGCAGAAAGCGTGCCCGATATTCCTGTTCGTCGGCGAATTCCTGATTGGTCAGTGAGATCGTTTTAATCGCGACTTGGCGTCCAATTTGCGGATCATAGGCGCGATACACTACGCCCATCGCGCCACGACCAATCTCGGCTTCAATAAGATAGCGGCCCAGGCTTTGGTGAAGGGTGCTCACACGTAGCTAAATCTTAGAATCCTCTACTCATAGAGTCAGCATGGAATCAGGTCGATGTCGATTACATAGGTAACCAAATCGGCGAGTAACCAGGGTTACTTGGTAACCTTGTTTGAAGATGCTTAGGAAAATTCCTATTGGGAGCTTTCTGGCGATCTGCGCCGTAGTTCGACTCCTTCGCCCTGTGGAGGCAGCGAAAACGGAAACTCAACCATAAAGTTCCCAACCGGCAGCCGTAGAATGAATTGCTCTGGCTTGTGCCAAGGGCCGATCCAACGGTCTTTTACACTAAAAAACACCCAGCCGCTGATTGCCGGTTTTGCGGGACTCAAGACGGCATAGCGCAATGACTGGGTACTTACGAAGTCCATCATCTCGGTATAGTCCTTTAGCCGTGCCTGCAATTCCGCTTCCTTCTGCTCTTTCTGTTCAGGATGTTTTCGTACTTCGTGGCGCTCGACCTCATCGGTGAGAGCGTCCACGTCGTGCTGTAAATTTTTCAGTATTTCATTGGGATCCAGCGACGTCTTCACTACCTTGTGATGTTGCGAAAATTCCACGGAGAAGCGTCGCTGGTGAATTTCAAATTGGTCTCTACCCTTGTAAGTGAAGGATAAGAAAACCGTCAGCATTGGAGTGGCGCGGTGCGGTATTTTCTCCAGTTCCTTCGGGTCGACCCCCAGCGTAATTTCGAAAGTGGGCGAAGATAACCCGTAATAAGTGCGACCATCGTCTGCCTGACGGACACTGCAGTTCGGGTTGTTTTCGGTCCAGCGCACCACCGTGGGCAACGGTTGACTCTCGGCGTACAAACAGGAACTGAGAAGAACGGCGACCGTTATCAGGGGTGCGGAGCGCACCCGAGAAGTATAGAAGAATCCTCGCCATAACCTAGCAGAACCCGGCTAGACAATAGTGCGCAGATACTCGTCTGCTAAGGTGAATCAACGGTCTCAGAATCAGATTGAGACTTGGGCGTTTGGGGGGACAATGGAACTGTATGTCCGTTCGGACACAGTTGTTTCCCGAGTGATTGCCGGGGAAACGCTGATTGTGCCGATCAGCAAGGGGGTGGGCGACCTCGCCTCCATTTACAGTCTGAACCCGGTTGCGACCACGATCTGGGAGGCGATTTCGCATCCTCGCAGCAAGAACGAAATTGTTCAAGTGATCGCGCGCGAGTTCGAAACCGAAAACACACAACTTGAAAGCGACGTAGAAGCGTTTCTGGTTGAAATGGAGTCGGTGGGCCTGGTCACAGAAGTCGGAGTGGCTGCATCATCATGAACACAGCCTCTTACGGAGAATTCAGCCTCGCCCTGCACAAGCGTTTTGGAAATAAACGCGCCCCGCTCGAAGCCACCATTGAAGTTACTCGACGATGCCCGCTGGATTGCCAGCACTGCTACAACAATCTGGCGATGGGCGATCTGGCCGCACGCAACCAGGAACTGACCAAAGAAGAGTATTTTGCGATCTTGACCGAGCTCGCCGACATGGGAGTCATGTGGCTGCTTTTTACGGGCGGTGAAATTTTCGCGCGAAAAGATTTTCTCGAGATCTACTCGTTTGCTAATCGCAAGGGCTTTCTGATCACGTTGTTCACGAATGGAATTCTGATTAATGAAAAGATCGCGGATTACCTGCGCCAGTTCCCGCCTTTTGAAATCGAGATCACGCTTTACGGGCGCACCCGTGAGACCTACGAGAAGCTGACCCAGTTGCCGGGTAGTTATGACCGCTGCATGCGCGGAATTGCGCTGCTGCTCGAGCGCGGACTGCCATTGAAACTGAAGACGGTCGCAACTTCGGTGAACCGGCACGAGATCGCAGACATGAAAGCGTTCGCGGAGCAGGAACTCGGAGTGGAATTCAAATTCGACGGAGTGATTAATCCGCGGATCGATTGCTCCGCGGCACCGCTTGCTGTGCGGCTAACGCCGGAGGAAGTGGTTGCCCTGGAATGGCACTGGCCAAAAATTGCAATGGAGCACAAGAAAGGCCTGGTCGGCGCAATGGCCTCACCTCGCATGCCGAGCGACACGGTTTATTCGTGCGGCGGCGGGGTGAGCGGTTTTGCCCTCGATCCAACGGGAAGGATGAGCATCTGTGTGCTCTCCCATCGGGACACCTACGATGTTCGCACTGGAAGTCTTAGCGAAGGCTGGGGGCAATTTCTGCTGAAAGTTCGGCAACGCAAACTGCAGAAGATCTCAAAATGCGTGAATTGCCGAATCCACAGTGCATGTGGCATGTGCCCAGCAAATGGCGAACTTGAGAATGGGAATGCCGAATCTCCGGTGGATTTTTTGTGTGAGGTCGCCCACCTTCGCGCCATGGCATCAGGTTTTGATGTGCCGGAGCATGGAGAATGTGAGTTTTGCAGAGGAGGAAAATGCTTTTCTGCCGTTGCCGAATCGGCACGGAGGATTGCTTCGCGCGAGGTGAAACCGGAGGAGTGGATTGCGCCGCAGGAACTCTTGCCGGTTTTGAACAATGCTACGTCCAATGCCGGGTGCGCCGGGGGATGCGGCTCGTTTCACTGAAGGCAGTCATTATGGACGCAAATACGAAGCCCCGGAAAGAACAATACGTGGCGCCTCAGGTGACGGCGATCAAGCTCCGACCGGAGGAAGCCGTTCTAGCCTTTTGCAAGAGCATGAGTGCCGCTGGTCAGTTCAGCTCGTGCCACCACACCGGTGGTAACTGCCATGGAATTGGTTCATAGTTCAAACAAGGAACGGAGTCTAACGCTTCCACTTTCGGCAGCGGCACTTCCATGCTCGACGATCACCCCGCGCCAGAGATTTAACTTCGGCGGCGTATCCGTGGAACTCCGAGGTGTTTCCTGGGATGACGTGCACGGGGAAGATGAACTGCTGGCGTTTCGATGCGAGGCCTCCACAAATTCCAGGAGTGATATCGAAATCGATGTCGGCTGGGTCGATGAATTACACGAACCGCGCATCCCAAAGAGTTTCGAATCCAGCGCAATATGGCGTGTGTTCCATGCCGGCGATGCGCTGGTTTTTGACTTCAGCAGCCCATTAGTAGGACCTCAGCCGTACAAGCGCATGTGCGTTTCTTCCGATTTCAGCGATGCAGAGGTGATGCTGAGCCGTTCTGCAAGCGAGCGTTGCGGAAAAATTTCCCCTCTCGAATACCCGGCATGCGAACTGTTGATCATAAATTATCTGGCACATCATGGCCTGGGTGTAGAGGTACATGGTTGCGGCCTGATCGATCGTGATACTGGCGGGCATTTATTTCTCGGGCATTCAGGAGCGGGCAAGAGTACTACGGCGCGGCTGTGGGAATCCTTTCGTGCGCCGGAAATCTTGAGCGACGACCGCATCCTCCTGCGGCTGTACGATGGCCAACTGTGGATGTACGGAACGCCATGGCACGGCGAAGCTGCGTTTGCTTCACCGGCGAAGGTGAGGCTGGATCGAATACACCTCTTACGGCATGGCGCGGGAAATAAATTTTCATGTTTGCCGCAGGCACGTGCTGTTGCAGAAATTTTCGCGCGCTCGTTCCCGCCTTTTCACAGCGCTTCAGGGGTGGAGGGATCGATCGAGTTTATCAAGCGCGCACTCGATGCTGTCCCATGCAATGAATTCGAATTTCTTCCCGACGCCAGCTCGGTAACCGCGGTGCTTGAGGAATACAATCATGATTCGTGACCGCGCCCAGTCGTCCGTATTTCATCTGCTCACTAGTGATCTCATCGCTGGCGGCTATGGACTGCGCTTCCAGGCAGTGGGAAGAAGCATGCTGCCCACCATCCAAGATGGGGAGATCGTACATATCAAACCCGTCGCCCCTGACATGCTTAAAATCGGCGACATTGTTTTGCTCAGAACAGGCGAGCAATTTAAAGCGCACAGGATTATTCGCAAGTGCGGGCAATGCTTCATTACCCGGGGGGATGCCGGGGTCGATACTGATGGCGAAATTCGCTGCGATCAGATACTGGGTCGGGTCACTGCAAAAGAAGCTATGAACTCACGCCGGCTGGTCCGGCTGGACGGAGTCAAGGCGCGATTGGAATTCCTTGCTTTGGAAGTTCGCCGTCGTGGAGCCAGTTTCGTGTTTTCCGCAAGACATAATGGCAAACCGGGCTCGCCTTGTGCACGCACACTTAATCGGTACCACAAAACAATTGCACACAGCGAGAAGACCTTGCCGCAGGAGAGGGCGAAAGCGGACAGCAATATCGCGAGCGCCATGCGAAGTTTCATGCAGGATAGAACCTTGCGGGATTATAGCAAGGTTGCATAAAGTTCAGAGGTAACCCACGGGCCTCTTACCAGCAAGATCCAATGGGGATAAAATTCGTCTTTATGGAATCCGCAAACCTGCGCGAATCTTTGACTGATGCCATTCGGTTTTGGGAGCCCCGCCGAGTGATTTACAACCTGGTGCTCTCAATGATTGTCATTATTTACTTCATAGTTGGATACCCGGCTTCGAGGGCGGCGCTCTCCATCGATTTTGTTCTAGGAATATTCCTGCTGGCAGTCGTTGCCAATGTCGCTTACTGCGCGGCGTATCTGGCAGACATATTCGTCCAAGCGTCGGGATTCCATGAGACTTGGCAGCGTATCCGCTGGACCTTGTTTGCCATCGGAACCACTTTCGCCGCGGTCATTACTCGCTTCGTCGCGATGGGCATGTTCCAGGCAGGCCAACGATAGGCGCATTTATTGCTGGCAATGAACAGTTTTTAAACCAACATCGTTGAGAAAATCAAACCGCGAGTTCGCACAGAAATCAAAACAAGGACGACTCATATACAGAGCGCTAAGTCGACCTGTTCTCCGCGTGGCTAGGCCGCTTTTGTCCGAGACTGTCATTGCTGCCCGTATGAACGGCTCAGGCTACAACCGGCTCTGGCACATCGATCTGCTGGCTTAACAATTTTTCGAATTCCGCCAGCTTCGGCGCAATTGGTTGCTCGGTTTTGTATTCGTCCGTGAGCACATCAGTTGTCTTCAGGCCATTACCCGTGATGCACAGGACCGTAGTCTCATTCGGCAGGATGCGGTCGCTCTTGTAAAGCTTGCGCGCGCACCCGAGAGTGACGCCGCCGGCGGTTTCAGTGAAGATGCCTTCGGTTTCGGCGAGAAGCTGAATCGATTTCACGATCTCGGGATCTGAAACATCTTCCGACCAGCCGCCGCTTCCAGTAATGGTCTGAATGGCGTAATGTCCATCGGCGGGGTTGCCGATGGCGAGAGACCGCGCGATGGTTGAAGGCTTCTGCGGTTCGATTTCGGTGTTGCCGAGTTTTACCGCGGTTGAAATGGGCGAGCATCCAGTAGCCTGCGCGCCGAAATATTTCACTGGCTTGGGCTCGACGAGGCCGAGCGTAATGAGTTCTTCGAAAGCCTTCTTGATTTTAATGATTAAAGATCCGCCGGCCATGGGGCAGACCACATTGTCAGGCAAGCGCCAGCCGAGTTGTTCGGCAATTTCGTAGCCGAAGGTCTTCGATCCTTCGGAGTAGTAGGGGCGAAGATTGACGTTCACAAAGCCCCAATTGTGTTCGTCGGCAATTTGGGAGCAGAGACGATTTACCTGGTCGTAGCTGCCCGAGATGCGCACCAGCTTGGCGCCGAA
>JBOGLH010000204.1:0-7958 GCA_050746025.1 Terriglobales bacterium
GCGCTCACCCTGGGCGAAGAATTGATGCACAAGCTGGGCAAGAGCACAGTCCTGAACCAGAAACTGTATTTCTTTCCTGATCTCAACAGTCTGGGTGATTACCGCGGCACCTTCGATTTTGCCTCGGTCACCAAAATCAGCAAGTGGCTGGGCTGGCAGAACTCATTCGCTGACGTGTATGTGACCAACCCGCCGGTGGGGAAGAAGCAGAATGACGTGATCCTGACCACCGGGTTGAACGTGGCGTTCGGGCACTGAGAAAACGCAAAAAATAAGGTCCGCGAGAATTATTCAGGAGCCACAATTACGTTCGGTCTGGTCTGGCTTTTGAAGCTTGTGAAAACCTAGGTGCGGGAGTGAGTCCAACGGTATTCGGGTTTCAGGGTGCAGCGGTAAACTCGCGTCTGATCCGGATTCTCCCGCACCTTGCAGTCGGCCCAGCTTAAGACGAGCGCCGGTCCGAGGGGAAAGACAATGCTCTCGCCATTCAATTCAGCTTGCAAACTTACGCCTTCGGCTGCAGGCGGCAAAGTGAAGTTCAAAGCGTCGCCAAATATGACCGGGTAAGAGTTGCGTACCAGGTCACTCAGCATGGGGTGGACTACCTCAGCTTCTACAAGGAAAGTAGCTGTATCCGACCAGACCAGCGCGGTGATGGTGATAATGCGGCCGTCTTGTTCGATTTTGGGTGCTTCAATGCTAGTAAATGGACATGGCCCCGCAATGCAGGATGCGCGAATGTTGCGGAACTCATTGCCTACCCCTGCATCCAGAGTGGCTGACCCGATTTCCGCCTTCCATTTTCCATCCGGCGAACACGGAGGGCGCTCGCTGCACGGTTCGTTGCCTTTGTTCTGTACTTCAAATGGCCGCGCCGCGCTGGCGACATTCATCACCGTAGCGGTCTTGATCGAATACCGTACCACGATACTGCTTGAAATAGTCTGCGCCGCCAGGCTGCGCTCGATGGGCTTCTCCGGTTGAATCGGCGTCATTTCGGCGATATAGATTTGTCCCGATGCGAGGACGTGCATACTAAGCGGAGCATAATCCATGTGGCGGAAACGCAAAGTCACCGGGTGATTGCGAAAAATGCGTTTACGCAACGCGACAGTAAACAGTCCCGTTGGATCAGACGACGTTCTCACTACAGAAATTCCGTCGCTCGCGGTGATCTCTACTCCGCCGACCGGCAACTGCTTGCGGGGATCGGAGTTTGCCGTAATCACTGCGCCGCGCAACGTAATCGTGCGGTTCCTGGCATACCGCACGCCCCACAGCGCAGCGGCTGCACCCGCCAGCAGAATTACGAAGACTATGCTAACCCTCTTTTTGCGGCTCATCTCGATTCTTTAATATCATGCCGCGATTACGGCCAGAGGCATAGTTCCATTTCAGTCAATCCTGTGCATCCTCTCACGCGGGCAGATCGTTTAACATCGTTCGGTGGCCAGGAGTCCTCGTCTCTCACGGCGGCAGTTACTTGGAAGTGTCGGCAAAGCAGCTGCACTAGCGCCATTCAGCCGGGCACTATCGGTCTTCGGACAAACGTCTGCGGGCATTCTCGCACCATCGGTTAAAACACCAGGATCGCCTTTTTCCCCTGAGGACGATCAACTGCTCGACGAATTAGAACGGCTGACCTGTTGCTATTTCTTCGAACAAGCTAGTCCAGAAACGGGACTGGTGAAAGACCGCTGCAATGCGCGTAAAGCTACGACTGACGACACAATCGTCGCCAGCATCGCCGCTACCGGATTTGGATTGACTGCACTTTGCATCGGCGACATGCGCGGGTACATTTCGCGCGCCGCAGCCCGGGAGCGCGTTCTCACAACTCTAAGATTTCTGCATGATAAGCTGCCGAACCATCGCGGTTTCTTCTATCACTTTGCCAATATCAATACCGGCGAAAGAGTTTGGGATTCGGAGATCTCTTCGATCGATACGGCAATCCTGCTCTGTGGCATTCTCACCTGCCGCACTCACTTCCGCGACACCGACATTACTCTGCTGGCGCATTCCATCAGCAACCGCGTGGAATGGACCTGGCTGTCTGAGGACACTTCCTTGCTTTCCCACGGCTGGTTGCCGGAGGCGGGATTCCTGCCTTATCGCTGGGACTACTACAACGAAATGATGATGATGTACCTGCTCGGGATGGGTTCGCCGACGTATCCACTGCGGCCGGAAGCGTGGGACGCCTGGAAACGTATTCCGTTTGACTATGAGGGCATGCGCTACATTGGATCCTTCGCTCCGCTGTTCGTGCACCAGTATTCGCAAGCGTGGTTTGATTTTCGCGGCAAGCGCGACAAGTATGCCGATTACTTTCAGAACTCAATAACCGCGACCCGGGTGCACCGCCGCTTCTGCATGGAGTTGCACCGACAATTTCCGGATTTTGGCGCCGACTTGTGGGGAATTACGGCCTCGGATTCGCCCCATGGCTATGTGGTGTGGGGCGGGCCGCCCGCAACTGGGCCCATCGACGGCACCGTGGCGCCGCACGCAACCGGCGGATCGTTGCCATTTCTACCGCAGGAGACAATGCAGGTCTTGCGCACCATCCGCACTCGATATCCGCAGGCGTGGAGTGGCTACGGTTTTGTAGATGGCCTGAATCCGCTGAAGAATTGGTACGATAGCGATGTGGTGGGGATCGATGCCGGAATCACCATGGTCATGGCGGAGAACGCCCGAACGGGTTACATCTGGAAAGTTTTTATGGAGAATCCGGAAGCGCAACGCGGCATGCAGCTGGCGGGGTTCAAGCCGTATAAGGCAAGTTAACGCCTTTGTGTGCCGACGAATTTCCTTCGTGGTACTTCGTGCCCGTCGTGGTTATTGGTTTTTTTACCGACTAACCATCTAATCAGCCGCATGCGATTGGGTATATCTCGCCGCAATTTCTGCCGACGCTCGCAGCAAAGTGTCTAGCGACCTGAGCTTGGGCAATTCGGCATCACGCTTCTTCAAGGCTTCCAGCACACGTTCGGTGGGAATATTTCCTACCAAGGCATCTTGGGCGAAGGGACATCCCCCAAGTCCACCTATGGCCGAATCGAAGCGGCGGCAGCCTGCGTCATAAGCAGCCAGAACTTTTTCTTCCGCCAGCTCTGGCCGGCTGTGCAAGTGCGCTCCAATTTCCAGATACGAATATTTTTCCATTACCGCCGAGACCAACTCTCGAATCTGCTCCGCAGATGCGACGCCCACCGTGTCAGCGAGCGAAATCATTTTTATTCCGCTCGATTCCAGCACGTCTACCGCGCTTACAACTTCTTCGATGCTCCACGGATCGCCGTAAGGGTTGCCGAATGCCATTGAAATGTAAACCAAGATATCAAGACCCGCGTCGACGGCTTTCTTTTGCACTTGTTCTAACGCATCAAGCGATTCTTCCGGCGTCTGCCGCTGGTTGTTTTTCAGAAAGGCGGGCGAGATGGAGTAGGGAAAACCAAGAGTGCTCACCGCTTGAGTATTAAGCGCCCGCAGCGCACCTTTTTCATTCACCACAATGGCGATGATCTCAACGTCATCAGGCGGGTCGAGTTCATTAATGACTTCTTCCGAGTCGGCCATCTGCGGGACCGCTTTGGATGAAACGAATGACACCGCGTCAATGTGCTTGAATCCTGCGCTAATCAAGGCATTCAGGTAGCTTACCTTCAGGTCAGAGGGTATTTCCCCCTGCAGGCCTTGCCAGGCATCGCGCGGGCATTCAATGATTTTGACCGAATCGGACATGCTGCACTAATTCTAAACGTCCGCAAAAAATAGCCCAAGCCGTTCGTCGTGAGTGGGGAATATCAGCGAGAAATGATGCCCAGGGCTAGGCGCGCTGGATGCCGCCGAGTTGCTGGAGCGCAGCGATGATCTTTCCCGACCAGTCGTTCACTTCATCCTCGCGAAGAGTGCGCTCATGGGACTGAAACTTTGCACGCAGCAGGATCGAATAACTGCCGCTCGGCACTGATCCGCCGCGAAAAACTTCAACCGGGGCAAAGCTGCGCAGATCTTTCAGATGGACCGATTGAATCGCCGCTTTGATTTTGCTGAAAATGATCTCGTCTTTGAACAAGAATGAAAAGTCGCGTTCTACTGCCGGAAATTTAGGCAGCGGCCGGTAAAGAGGTGCGCGTAGCGGACGCGCATAAAGCCGTTCGGCAAATATTTCTGCGATGAAAACGTCATGCTTCAATTTCCTCGCGGCAGCAACACCAGACGCAAGCTGCCCGAATTGTGCAACCGTTTCACCGTCTAACAGCGCTCTAGCCGAGCTTCCGGGTTGGTAGTATTCCGCGACTTCGGAATCATAGGTCAAGGCTTTGCGCTCGAAATTTACCAGCAGACCGGCCACATCTCCCTTGAGCGATCGAAAAATATCCAGATGAGACTCGCCTTTGCTTTTATCCAGCAGCGTGCCCCTAGGGATGTCGTGTTGCAACGCCGCGAGAGTCGCCCCCATGCAGATACGGCGGTGCTCAGTCGCGCCTACGCCCTCGGCTTGGTAAACATCCCCAATTTCAAAAAGGCGTACATTTTCCGTCCCGCGATTCAGATTGTAGGCGAGCATGTCCAGCATTCCCGGCAGCAGTGAACTTCGCATCAGCGAAGCTTCTTCGCTCAACGGATTCGCCAGCTCAATCACTGGCGAATCAGAAAATGTCTCGGCGTCTTGGTGCGAAATGAAGCTCAACGACACCGCTTCGTCATATCCCAACGCCAGCAGGGAAGCGCGCAATTTGGCTTCCTTTGCGGCATTCGGGCTCTCAATGACAGCGCCGGAAAATGCAGGCAGGGTATTCGGAAAATTGTTGTAGCCGTGCAGGCGGGCGATTTCCTCGATCAAATCGATCTCGCGTTCGACGTCGAGACGCCAACTAGGAATCTGAACCAGAAATTCCGGCTGAGAACCGGGCTGGGGAACCAGTTCGAAGCCCAGTCGCTTGAGAATCGCCACAGTCTCCTGCACTTCCAGTTTGCTGCCCAGAATGCGCTGCACTTGTGCAATCCGCATCTCGACCGGTGCTTGATCCAGTTCGTGAGCGACCGCATCGATTTGATCGCCGGCTAATTCGCCGCCGCCGGAATCAACAATGCGTTGCGCCACCAGGCCACAAGCCAAACTGGTTGCCGCATAGTCGGCGCCGCGCTCAAAACGATGCGAGGCATCCGTATGCAGGCCATGCCTACGCGCTGTTTTCCGGACGGCCACCGGATCGAACCACGCGGACTCGATTAAGATATTCTTTGTGCCCGCCGTGATCATGGTGTCGAATCCACCCATGACGCCAGCCAATGCGACCGGCCGCTTAGCGTCGGCGATAATCAGGTCTTCGGGCGCAAGTTTGCGTTCGACACTATCGAGAGTTTTGAGCGTTTCTCCCTGGCGAGCGCGGCGAACGATGATTTTGCCGCCTTCCAGCAGATCGAGATCAAAGGCGTGCGTGGGATGCCCCATTTCCCACAATGTGTAGTTCGACGCGTCGGCGGCATTGTTGATGGCGCGCTGATCGACGAGTGCCAGACGAGTCGTAATTTTCTGCGCGGAAGACTTAATTTGCACGCCGCGAACGATTTGCGCGGTGTAACGCGCGCAACCTTCGCGATCTTCGATTTGGATTGGGAAAGACGCACTCCCGTGAGTTTTTCGAGAGCCAACAGGCGGGAAGTCCACGGGTTCAATCGTCCCCTTAGTTTTTCTTGGAGCCGCGGCTTTAGCCGCTGAGGCTTCAGGCGCCTTCAGCGGCACCTTGTTCAACGCCGCCGCCTCACGTGCCACTCCATAGTGGTTCATCGCATCCGGACGGTTCGTCCCAATCTCCATTTCGAAAATGGTTTTCGCGCCCTCACCTGAAATTCCATCGACGGCGATCCCGATCGACGTAAGATCCTCCGCAAGCCGGCGATCATCCACCGGAATGTCAACGAACTCGCGAATCCATTGCGCTGAAAGCTTCATGATTTTGCCAACGACCAACGACCGAAAGCCGACGACTGCCTCACCCAAACTGCTCCAAAAACCTGACGTCCCCCTGAAAGAACAACTGCAGATCATCCAGCCCATACTTCAGCATGGCGATGCGGTCCACGCCCATGCCGAACGCAAAGCCGGAGATCTTCTCGGGGTCATAACCATTGTGCTTCACAAACTCGAACACGTTCGGATCGACCATGCCGCAGCCGAGAATTTCGATCCACCCGGTTTGCTTGCAGGGACGGCACGGTGCATCGCTGCGTTTTCCACTCCCTCCGCAGACGAAGCATGAAACGAACATTTCCGCGCTGGGCTCAGTGAAAGGGAAGAACGACGGCCGGAAGCTGGTCTTCACATCTGAGCCGA
Source organism: Terriglobales bacterium (assembly GCA_050746025.1). Lineage (GTDB taxonomy): Bacteria > Acidobacteriota > Terriglobia > Terriglobales > Acidobacteriaceae > Gp1-AA145. Next base: position 6,350 of record JBOGLH010000204.1, read on the forward strand.
ACAGGGCTTTCATCGCATGGTCAAGGGTGCCCTTCAAATCACCGAAGGTGATGTTGGTGTCGACCGCCAGGCCTTCTACCTGATGAAACATGGGCGAGTGGCTGGCGTCGGGCGGATCGTTGCGATGCACTTTTCCAGGGATCAGAATCCGCAGCGGCGGCTTCAGCTTTTCCATGGTGCGAATCTGCACCGGAGAAGTATGGGTGCGCAGCAGCAACTGCTCGCGCCGCGGTTTCGATTCCTGCCCCGCGATGAATAAGGTGTCCTGGGTGTCGCGCGCCGGATGGTTCGGCGGGAAATTGAGCGCCTCAAAATTGTAATAGTCGGTTTCGATGACCGGCCCTTCAGCAACCGAATATCCCAGGTTGCGAAATACCGAGATGATCTCGTTCTGCGTGCGGATGATCGGGTGCTCGGCGCCAATCGCGCGGCGAATGCCGGGAAGGGAAATGTCGATTGCAGGTTCGGCTTTTTGAGTCGGCCCTTTAGCCAGAGCCCCTTCGACCCTGGCTTCCACTTCAATTTTGAGTGTGTTGACCCGCTGGCCAACCTCGCGCTTGGCCTCTTTTGGCGCGGATTTCAGCCAGAGTTCGTTGATTTGCGTTAGGATACCGTCTTTGCGTGCGAGCCAACGATCGCGAAACGCTTTGCGTTGATTCTCATCGCCGAGTGTGGCGGATTCTTTTTCCAGGGCCGCAAAGAGTTTTTCGACGGCCTTATCGAGCGCGTCGGGCGAAGAGTCTTTGAGTTGTGGGACGGTATAGGCCACGTTTATTTCGCCCCTTGCTTGAACTATCCAAACCACTAATTTTGTACGAAGCCGCTTGAGCGGCGATATCTAAATAGCCCAGCACGTGAGTGCTGGGATGGTGAACGGTCGAAGCGAGTCCCGCCGGACGACACCCGCGATGCGCCGTACCTGAAGGGACCTCGGCTTATCGCGACGCCCACCCCGCACTTACGTGCGGGGCTAGTGAAATTCCGCCGCTGCGCGGCTCATTCTCGCCGATCCACAAAGATTCGTCGATCCAGCTTCAACGTCGATGCAGCCTCAACATGGAATCGCGCCCTCGCGATCTGCCGAAAGCAGGTTTCTCGCCTCTGCTCGGAATGACAGAGTATAAGGGAATCCGCATCGGCACGGCTGAAGCCGTGCCCTGATACAACCGACCGTGGGGGGGCAGTCAGGGCTCGTTCTTCCAGTCCCATTTCTCGTGAGTGACCGTGATTTCTGTAATCGCGTCCTCAGCGAATGCGATGTCCTTTAGACCACGTATTCGGGTCAGGTGGCCTGAATCCACCACTGCTTGCGGGAACACACGGCCATCGTTCAGAGTCCCTGTCACAACCTGGTATCCCATCACTGTTTCTGGCTGTGATTGCAAAGATGCAATCCATTTTTGAGAAAGCTTTAGCACGATGATGAACCGTTCTGATGACGTTTACGCCGCCCCTTTAATCGCGCCCTTCGCCTGCTCCGCCAGGCTCTTAAAGGCTGCGGCGTCTTTAACCGCGAGGTCAGCCAGGATTTTGCGGTCGAGTTCCACGCCAGCCGTTTTCAATCCGTGAATGAACTGGTTGTAGCTCATGCCGTTCAGCTTGGCGGCCG
>JBOGLH010000205.1:0-27354 GCA_050746025.1 Terriglobales bacterium
TTCGGGCCGGCATTGATGGCGATCGCAATAATGATCTCAACGCTGGGAACCATTAATGCTTTGGTTCTGACCGGGCCTCGTGCATATTTTGCTATGGCGCGCCAACGTCTTTTCTTCCGGTTTGCCCAGAAGTTGAACCCGCAGAAAGTTCCAGCCGGGGCACTCTGGCTGCAAGGGTTGTGGGCGATCTTGCTGGTGCTACCCCGCACTTACGATCCCACCACACACGTATGGGGAAATCTTTACGGAAACCTGCTTGAATATGTGATTTCGGCCGCTCTGGTTTTTTATGTGCTGACAGTAAGTGCAGTTTTTCGACTTCGATGGAAGCGCCCTCAGGCAGTTAGGCCGTATCGAACCTGGGGTTACCCAGTCGTTCCAGCGGCTTACATCGTGACCGCCGGAACCATTCTAGTTGTCTTGTTCGCGTACCGGCCGACCACCACGTGGCCCGGACTGCTTATCGTCGCCTTGGGAATCCCGGTTTACTGGATAGCCCGGGGAAAGGCTGAAAGATCGGCGTGACCCGCAGGTGATTGCTGAAATCGGCGGACCGCCATTGTCTTCAGGCAAAAGAATAATTGCGTAGGCTAAGCATCGCCGACGCATTGCCCTCGTAAAGACTCGATCTTTCTAGTATTCTGCGAAAAGATGAACTTAGGACTTACACCCGAATCGGCCATTCCGCGGCAGTCGCTGACTTCAGCAGTTGCCGACAAGTTGCGCGAAGAAATTATCCGGGGAACGATTCCCGAAGGCGCACAGCTTCGCCAGGACGCGATCGCCATGCAATATCACGTCAGCCGGATCCCGGTGCGTGAGGCGCTACGGCAGCTCGACGCCGAAGGGCTCATCACGATTGTGCCTAATCGTGGCGCCATTGTTCCTGCTCTTTCCCCCACGGATATCGAGGAGTTGTTCACCATCCGCGCACTGCTTGAGCCCGAAATTCTCAAACATTCAATTCCCCGGCTGACGGATGAAGACTTCACCGAGGCCGAAGTAGTACTCCGACGTTATGAAGGCGAACTGCAGCATGAGGACCATCTGTTTTCGTGGGGACGACTGAACTGGCAGTTCCACTCGATTCTCTACTCGCGCGCCGAGCGTCCGCACTCGATGGCCATCATTCGCAACGTCAATAACAGCGGCGAGCGATACACCCGCCTACAGCTCTACCTGACGCACGGCATCAAGCGCGCGAATGAGGAACATCATCAAATTTTGTCGCTTTGCCGCAAGCGAGACGTAGAAGCTGCCTGCAAACTTCTCGGGCAACACATCAAACACGCAGGCCAATCTTTGAAACAGGCGCTGCAAGAACGGAGAGCGTCGGGGTAATATCGCGATGGTTCATTGACGCCTATACGCACACATACTTTTCTACACGCGAGATCGTCGACACAGATTAGCGCAATACAGAAGCCGTTATTTTTTCGGAGTGACCTCTCCGCTTGCCAACTCGCTGTCATCTTCGTAAAGGCGCCACTGATTCTTGTACAAAATCAGCTTATTCGCTCCGAGGTCCTCGTCTTCACGATAAAGTGACTTGTTGATTTTGAAGATGAACGCGCCATTTTCCCCGATGCTTAGCTTCCAACGCGTCGTCTTCAAATAGCCGGGCGTATTTGTTGCAATCGCTTCGCCTCCTACCATTATTGGAACCAGCTCTGACATTAGCCGACTAAACGTCTTAGAGTACGGCGCGAGCTCGACTGCAAGATCCAAGGTAGCGAACTGAGGCACCGATGCGGCCGCTGCGTAGTGACACTTCCCGCCCGAACAGGTGCCTACTGGAACACAGCTACTTTGAGTAAACCTGCAGGCACACGCACCGTCGCTGGGAATCGGTGCACATATTGTTGCCCCATAACACCTTACGCACGATTGCCCCTGCGCAACTGAGCTCAGAAAAGCAATAATCGCAATACTCATGAACCGTGAGCTGTTCATTCTTTCTCCTTTTGCTCCTGCATAGGTTCTTTCAACCCAGAGCAGTATCGGGAGTGGCCACCCTTTGCAGATCAGAATTCAATATTTGCCCTCAACTCTATGACACGTGCACCCTGGTTTGGAGAATCGAGATTGTAATTTGGCGATATGCCACCGATGCCGAACCCACTGCCCTGGATGAACGGGAATTGATAACCGGCCGAAGTACAGTAATAGTTGCAGCCCGCACCCGGGCCTTGTTGGAAGTTAGGATGATTGAAAACATTCAGCATCTCCGCTTGGAACGTGAAGTTAAGACTTTCTCGAATTGGGAAATGCTTGGTTATTGACAAATCATCATTCCAATACTTCGGCCCATAGAGCCACACACGCTGTCCGATAGTTCCGGGAGTTGTGTTAGGGGTGATGTAGGCCGGGTTCGCTCCACCGCCAGTATTCGGCCCCGATTGAACTGCTAAATATTTAGGATTGATCAGCGCAACTTGAGTTGACCCCGGTATCCGATATTTTCCCACTGCATTTTGCAATTGAGAAACAGTTACGCCGTGCAGCACTACACCGCCGTCACCCAGGCCGTCAGCATTAGGGTTATTGTTAAAGGTACTAGCGGTAAACGGGTCGCCGTTGCCACTCCCACCTCCCAATAAGAATGGGGTTCCGGTTTGAAAATTGAATATTGTTCCGATCGTCCAGCCACCCACGACTTTGTCGAGAATTCTATTCTGACTAAGAAATGCTTTGCCGTGTCCAAATGGAAGGTCAAAGGTGCCGTTAACGTTTAGGGAATGGCGGATATCAAATAGCGAGGGACCATAGCCTAAGCGCGGGTTACGTAGACTGAACGTATAGGTCTGTCCCTGCCAGTTATTGGGGCTGGAAACACCAAGAGTCTTTCCCCAAGTGTAGTTAGCATCAAATTGCAATCCATGCCACTGCCGTTGCCGGAAGTCAACCTGCATTGCGTTGTAATTCGAATATCCCTCTGCCACGAGAAACAGTGCACCATTTCCTGATGCAAAGGGATTTGCTTGAAAGAAGTTGCTTGGCAAACCGGGTCCCGGTCCTCCGGCCCAATTCACGCCATTTAATGGGTTCGTGCACGGTCCGAATGGATTACTTCCAGAAGCATCTGCCATCAGGTTGCAGAAGTATAGGGCGTTACCGTTATTGTTAGTAAGCCTTCCGGCAATCGATCCTGCCTCTCCCATTCCTACCATCGTCGAAAAATTAAAATCGGTGTAATCGGCAAGACTGCCATCAGCTCCGGGCCCCTCTCCGGCAAACGCAGCATCGAACAACGGAGTAGCAAGCTGACCTGCCAATCCATGATTTGCGAACGAGCCTTGGTAATTGGGATTGCCGCTGGCGTTATTGGCAGCCAGATTTTTCTGAGCTGCCTTAACGTTGTTTAGAACGCCATAAGCCCCTGCTTGGAAGATGTTGACTTCATTGATGTCCTGATACATCCATTGCCGCAGAGTTCTATTTCCTACATAACGTAGTTCAAGTGCGCGGCTCTCCCCCAGCTGACGCTGTATCCCGAGATTCCAGGATTCGGCGTAGGGCTGCTTGATGTGCGGGTCAATTCCGTTCACGCCAGGACCGCCAGCAAAAGTAAAGTCCGATTCCGCTTCGCTCTTCAAGTAAGTTTGTGGAGACAACAAGTACGACTTAGTTGCTGGCAATTGCATGGGAGATTTGTTATTAAAAAGAAAAGGAGTATTCAAAATGTAGCTTCCCGGTGCAAAGCTATTCGGGCTGCCGGTATTGTTCGAGAATAGGTTAAAGAATTGATAGAAGAATGCTCCTACGTCGGAAGCCTGGTTCCAGAAATACTGCTGTGGCTCGGTGAATTTCTTCAATGATGCGCCACCACGGATTACGGTGCGATCACCACCCATGATTTTGCCCAGAAAGCCATCGCCTCCATGCGGATTCCATGCAAATCCCAGCGCAGGTTGAGGACTTACATTCCAGCTGTCGAAGGGACGTGGCCTTTGTGCAATTTGAGGATTCGGATCGCCATTAAATGATCCAGGATTGAAGAGATTGTAAATCCCGGATGGCCCGAACATCGCCGCTGGAGCGGCGTTGTGGTAGCCACCTGTGAGGTCATGGTCTGGTCCGGTGAAGTCCCATCGCAGGCCATAATTGATCGTCAGATTTTGCCGCACGCGATATGAGTCCTGGAAGTGCAGAGCCCAAGCCCGTTGGAGTTCGTCGAGGTTGTATCCCCGAAGTTCAGGCGGGCTGTTCGCGTAAGTCTTTCTTTGCGGATCGTATGCATATTCACCATTGATTCCCGAAATTCTGCCGGTGAGAATTGCATATAGTTGCTGAGCTTGTGCGCGTTGCGAGCCCGTCAGTCCGGGAATGCTCCCGATGGCGTTAGTAGCGGGATCTCCGGTTACAAGACCCAGGGTGACGACTGGGAAACCTTGAACGGCGTTGTAATAGTGATCCTGTTCCTGGTACCAGGAGAAACCAAAGTTAAAGCTGTGCGCTTTTTTCTGCCAACTCAGCGTGTCAGAGGCGTTTAGAAGTGGATAGAAAGTGCCAACTAACAGCCAATCGACAGTTCCGCTCATTTGAGTGCTACGCTGGCCACCAGCACCGGGATATGCCCATGCAACTTGTGGCACATTTATGTCCACCGGGGCCGCGTTGTATGAAAAGAGCGAGGCATTGTAGAGGTAACCCCCGCGGAATTCGTTGACGACGTTAGGTGACAATGTCCAGTCAAAACCAAAAGACGCGGAGTAGTTTTTACTAGTATTACCCGCTCCTGTCTTTGCCCATGCTGAGCCCGGAAAATCAGGCGCATTGGTTGATGGAGTTGTACTCTTTGTCATATTCCATGCGACGTTGAATCGCATTCTGTCATTGGGAGTAAAGTCAACCCGTACTGCGGGATAATAAAAAACAGTAGGGTTGGAGACTTGCCAATCGATTCGATTGACGTTCGGATCCCCGTTTACAGCCGGAGTAATACTGCCCGAGTTCGATGCCGGATAGGCAGAGAACACCGCCCCTGTAGCGGGACTTAGCACGTTGTTGCTTGTCACCCCGTGACTTGCCGCCCACTGGTAAAGGTTTTGAGTACTGGTTGCGCCGGTGGTCTGGTCAATCCAGGTAAAAATCCCTGACTGTGCGGCAGAAGTGAATAACCAGTTATTGTACTGAGATGTCCCAGGCCGCCTTGATTCTGCGAAGGTACCGAAAAAAAATAACTTGTTCCTAAGTATGGGACCCCCCAGACTCCCTCCAAAGTCGTTCAGCTTAATGGGGTCTTTTACCTGAGGATTGCTGGGATCTAACGCAGTCAGCGCATCATTCGTCCAGCTATTCGCGTTCAGCGCGGCGTTACGAAAATCATCGAATACGCGGCCGTGAAAGCCATTGGTACCCCGCCGCGTAACGAAATTAATTTGCATGCTGGCTTGCCCAAAACCCTGGTTCATGTCGAGCTGGTCAGTCTGGACGGTCATTTCTGCGATGCTCTCCAGACGTGGCGATACCGCTGGTTCCGCGTTTCCACCAAACTTCATTCGGCTGGCGCTGCCAATGATCCCATCAATGCTATTGCCTTGGTCGATAGATGGCAGGCCGTTCCAAGTGCCGCCTTCGTTGCTTTGTCCCCCCGTGTAGCCTGGCATGAGCTGTGATAGTTGGGCGATATCACGACCTTGAATCGGCAGATCTTCAATCTGCTTCATGTCAACGGTTGTTCCGATGGTATTTGTCGTGGTCTCAACCAGCGGAGCATTGCCGCCATTTACCTCAACCGTGTCATTTACTGCTCCAACCTTGAGAGTTACAGCGAGATCCGTCGTCTGTGCTGCTTGGACAATGACATCGTTATAAACCTGTGTCTTAAAACCGGGTTTGGTTACGATAAGTTTGTAACGGCCCAACGAGAGATTCACGAATGTGTGAATGCCCTTGTCTTGTGTGTCCGCAACTCTGGCGTCGTTGGTTGAAACGTCACGCAGTTCAAGGTGTGCCCCAGGCACAACGCTGCCACTAGGATCAAGAACGGTGACCGCGACCGTACCTTCCGAGCCGTGCTGCGAAAACGCAAGTGGGACAGAGATGATTAGCGCAAGGAAGGCGGCAACGACGGTGAGATAAAAAGGAATTCCAGACCTCTGGGACATACACTCCTCCTCAATCGAACTCGGAGAGACCGACAAATCCCGGTGTGCGCCTCCAAGAGAGCGCGGGAACACGAGAGGCAAACGTTTACCGATCACTGGTTGGATTTTGTATACTTTATTCGAAGCCGTTGTCAAGCCTTTTATTGTCAAATCTCATCGGGGTCCCTCAGTATTAAAGTCGTGTTCAGGGTTTGCTCAAATCCCTTGCTTATCAACCGCCGCAATTTTCTACGTGGAATCGGTTCGTCCGGTGCTGCACTGGCACTGTCCCCTTTGGCCAAGGGCGACTCGCGACCACAGCCAAACCTGAAATTTGTTGATGTAACCCGCTCGGCTGGTATCACCTTTCATCACGATAATGCCGCTTCTCCCGAAAAATTCCTCATTGAAACCATGGGCTCGGGCTGTGGCTGGATTGATTACGATCAGGACGGATTGCTCGATCTTTATCTAGTGAATGGCGCAGCAACTCAAGCCTACAAACCGGCACATCCACTGCGAAACGCGCTTTACCACAACAACGGGGATGGCACATTTTCCGATGTCACGCAGCACGCCGGCGCGGGTGCTCAAGGCCTGTTTGGAATGGGCATAGCGGTCGCCGATTTTGACAACGACGGCTTTCCGGATCTCTTGGTCTGCGGTTATGGGCATTGCATTCTTTACAACAACAATGGTGACGGTACATTCACAGACATTACTGACCATGCTGGCGTTGGGAACTCTGGCCGGTGGGCGTCGAGTGCGGCATGGTTTGACTACGATAACGACGGGCGGCTTGATCTGGTGATTGCGAACTACGTGGACTGGTCGCCCGAACGAAATTTCTACTGCGGCGATCGCGGACCGGGAATGCGCAGCTATTGCCATCCCGACGATTTTCATCCCCAAGCGCCGACTCTTTACCACAACAATGGCGACGGCACTTTCACCGAGGTGAGCAAATCCTCCGGCCTGGCCCAGCACCCCGGCAATGGACTCGGCATTGTGACCTTCGACTATGACGACGACGGGTGGCAGGACATCTTCATCGCCAATGACCATATGCCGAATTCGATGTTTCACAACAATCGTGACGGGACGTTTAGCGAAGTAGGCTACCAGGCTGGAGTTGCGGTGAGCAGCGATGGGCAGTTTGAGGCCGGCATGGGCACAGACGCAGCCGACATAACCGGCAATGGACGCATGGACATCATTGTCACGCATCTTGATATGCAACTGGCACGCCTGTATGAGAACCAGGAAAGCGGATTATTTGACGATGCAACTTTTCGCTCCAAGCTTTCTTATGCGACTTTTCACCTGAGCGGCTTCGGCACGCGGTTTTTCGACTATGACAACGATGGCGCTCGCGACCTAGTTATGGCGAACGGTCACGTCCTGGACAATATTCAGCGCTACCATTCTGAGACGGCGTACGCTGAGCCCAAACTCCTGTTTCGCAACAACGGCAAAGGAATTTTCGAAAACATAAGTGCTCAGCTGGGGCCGGACCTTCTAGTGCCGCGAGTTAGCCGTGGATTGGCGGTGGGCGACTACGACAATGATGGCGATCTCGATATTCTGGTAAGCAACAACGGCGAGGCGCCACAACTTTTACGGAACGATGGCGGAAATGAAAATCACTGGCTGGAGATTCTGCTGATTGGAACCAAATCAAATCGTGATGGAGTCGGCGCGCGAGTGAAACTCGTCGCGGGCGATTTGGTCTTGTGCGATCAACGAAAGGGCGGGATGAGCTATCAATCCGCTCAGGATCCGCGACTTCATTTCGGACTGGGCCAGCGAACTAAGATCGATTCGCTTAAGATCATTTGGCCGAGTGGTCTGCGCACACAGCTAAACAATCTGAAATGTGATCAGATTATCGCGGTAAAAGAAGCAATCGGAATTGTGGATCGGCCGTTTCCGCGTGTGTCCACGAAGTAACTGGCTAGGGATTTTTACCCGCGACCGTGCCTGCATATCCCGCTCTACGGTCACCGGGAGCGTTGCGAATTTTCTCCGCCTGCGCCTGATTTAGTTTAGCCAGGATTGCGAGCGCATCTTGCGCCTGGGGAAGTTTTCCCTGTTTGCGATAGGCGATTGCGAGATTGGAGTAGATCGCTGTGTTCCCAGGGTTCAGCTGCCGCGCAATCTCGAGATGCGTAGTCGCGTCATCGATCCGGCCCGCGATGAGGTATAGCTTCCCTAGGGCAAGGTGGGCGCTGGGATAATTCGAGCGTTCCGCAACCGCGTGCTCGAGCGCGTTTCGCGCTTCATCAAATTCGGACTGATCGGGAATTACCCCACTCCGGAGCAGCGCTTCGCCCAATAGAGTAAGCAGCATGAAATTATCGTGTCCACTCGCGATTCCATCTCGGGCGGTGCGCACTGCTTCGGTAACATTGCCTTCGAACATCGCTTCTTGCGAAGCCGCAACAAAGGCAATCTCCGAGTCCGGCGCTAAGCTGCGAGCCAGTTCGAAGTCCTTCTTGGCGTTGTCGAATTGATCCACTGACGAAAGAAACATTGCACGCTCGAAGTGAAGGCGCGCAGAATTCGGAAGGTGACTTAATCCCAGATCGACCACTTGCAAGCCGAGCGCATAATTTGCTTTCGCTGTGCATGCGTCGGCAACAAAGATGTATAGCTTTTCACTCGATGAATTGAACGATGCCGCATGGCGGAGTGCATCAAGCGCTTGGTCATCTTGCGAATCGCCGACGTAGGACTGCGCCAGAAGGTTGTTTACTTCAGCAGTGTCGTGCCCGTGAGCGCGGAGATCGCTCAAGATCGGAAGCGCCACCTTGGCTTGACCAGTGGCAACATAGCACAGCGCGAGATTGAAGCTGGCGGCGTAGTCATTCCCGACTCGTCCACGCGCCGCGAGCAGATGCAGGATTGCTTCCGCGAATGCACCTTTTCGGGTGAGCGCAGTTCCCTTCTGCAATTCATCTTCGGCTTGTGCGTCGTTCGTATAGCGGGGCTCGCGCCCGCGCTCCGTGTGCGGTGCGCCTGAGATATTAGGCATGCTCCCGGAGTTGGACTGGGCCGCAGCGGGAGAACCAGTCAGTGAACTCGTTACGATCGCGACCGTAAGTATCACGCTTTTGATCAGCATTTACACGACCTGAGCCGCTGGACCAATGTCTCTTATTTCCATTTGCCTTCGCCTTCGATAATCGTGATATAGCGATTGATCGGGAGATTTGTAAATCGCTCAGTTTTGCCGCTAGGTTCTGGCCATTTCACTTCTAGCCAATCGAGCTTCGTTTGTTGTCCTAAGCCCAGCACCATCCGAGGATCATGCGAAGACAGATAGCCTCCTCCTCCGACTTTGAACTGATGGCGCTGCAGATCTCCTGCGCGATATGTGAGCTTCGCGCCAATAGCGTCGATATTGGCTTTGCGTCCTACGAGCTTCACACCTAGCCAGTGGTTCTGTCTGCCGGCATTGTTTCGCAAAAGAATCGGCGCCGAGTTGTTTTGCGTTATTAAAACATCGACCGAACCGTCGTTATCGAAATCGCCCAGAGCCAGGCCGCGCCCGGCAAGCGGTTGGGCGAAAATCGGGCCGCTGTTCTCGCTGACATTTTTAAACTTTTTGCCGTCGTTCTTGAACAACAACATCGGTTCGCGATACTTCACTCCAGGAATTTTCTTGTCTACTTTGTCATCCGGATGACCATTACAGAGCAACAAATCCAGGTTGCCGTCGTTATCGTAGTCGAAAAACTTCAAGCCCCAACCGCTCAACATGCGGGTAGCTTCACCAATTCCGCTGGGAAGGGCTAAATCGCTGAAGGCTTCTTGTTTGTCGTTGTGATACAGCGAGAAAATTTCATGATCGACATTGGCTTCGAATAGATCGACCCATCCATCCTGATCGTAGTCAGCGGCGTCGACTCCCATGCCAGAGCGTGGCTTCCCGAAAGCGTTCACACCGACGCCGGCGAGCATAGCAATATCTTCGAACTTCCCCTTGCCTCGATTCGCAAAAAGAAAATTAGGCACGGTGTCATCGGTGACATACAGATCAATCAATCCATCGTTATTGATATCCGCTGCCACCACGCCCCAGGCCTTCGCCAGCGACTGCGCAATTCCCGATTCCCTGCTCACATCGGTGAATGTGCCGTCGCCGTTATTGTGGAAGAGCCAGCACGGCATGGGATCATAAACGGTGGGAATGCAATAGCTGCGCTCGCCCGTGAGTTTGTCGCCGCAGAATTTCAGTTTGTCTTTGCTGTAGTCGACGAAATGGCACACGAAGAGATCGAGCCGGCCGTCGTTGTCATAGTCAAACCACACCGCACTGGTGGCCCACCCCGGGGCGGCAACTCCGGCCTTGGCAGTAACGTCGGTGAAAGTACCATCGCCATTATTGTGATAAAGAATACTGTGCGGATACTGCGTGACATAAAGGTCCGGAAAACCGTCGGCATCGTAGTCGCCCACAGCAACCCCCATTCCATACGCATTTCCGCCCACGCCCGCCTTCGCAGTCACATCGGTGAAGGTGCCATCACGGTTATTGCGGTACAGCGCGTTGTGTAACGGTTGCGGCGGAGTGTAGAAATCGCACGGCCCACTGTTCACCAGATAAATATCCATCCAACCATCCTTGTCGTAGTCAAGAAAAGCACAGCCCGCGCCGACAGTCTCCGGCAGGTGTGCCATGGGCGAGCGGCCGTTAACGTGACTCCAGGTGATACCACTTACGGATGGTGGAACTTCTTCGAACGAGGGCCGGGAATTTCCAGCGGGTGGTTGATCAGCGAGGCCCACCAATTCATGCAGAGCCGGGACCGCTGCCAGCACCTGCAGGAAGCGACGGCGGGAAAAGTAATTCTGGGAGTTCCACGGCTTGTGAAGCATCGGGCTCTCTCCGGTGTCAGTGCGCTTGCTGAGGATTTTTCGCCGCTGCTTCGCGTTGCAATGTCATCTCGTGTTCCGCTTGCGGTTTGTGTCCGGTGCGAGCGTAAGCCGTGGCCAGTTGATAATGCCCAGCCGGATCTTCGGGCTGCGATTTCACGTATTTCTCGAGGGGTGCGACTGCTTCAGAAAATTTTCCCGCCGAGTTCAACGACATACCCAGAGCCAGGTATGCTTCGACGAAGCTCTCATCCAGTTGCGAGGCGCGGGAGAAATGTCCAATGGCATCTTCCCATCGGCCGGCCTGGCGCGCAGTCTCGCCAAGCATGAATTCTGCGGATGCATTGCCAGGGTCGATCCTCAACTCTTCTTCAAACTCCTTTTGCGCATTCTCAGTTTCAGGTGGAGATTTGGAGAGGGCAATTCGGCCCAGCCGGTAGTGAATACCGGGTGTCTTCGGCGCCTGCTGCAAAATCTGTCTATATTGGGCAGCCGCTCTGCCCCAATTTCCCTGCGACTCAAAGGCTTCAGCTTCGAGTTGTTGAGCTTGCGGAGAGTTTGGCGCTGTGGCGGCCAACTCCTGCGAAGCTCGCGAGGCCAGCTCAGAATAAAAATGAGTGGTGGTGTACAGCACGTCGGGATCATGCGGGAACTCTCGATTCAACCGCAAAAGAGCCCGGACGGCGGACTCCGTCTGGTCTAAACTCATGGCACATCGCGCCGTCATCATTGCAGTCTGATACCTCAGCTGCTTATCCGTGATCTGTAACGTCGATTTTTTCAACAGTGGCAGAGCTTCTCGACAGCGGCCCTTTTGAGCAAGCATGATGGCTTGAGCCGCCGGCCCCGAGGTGTCTACGGCAAAGACGTTACAGGCGATCGACAAGACTGCGAGACACAGGAACACCACATATATATAAAGATGAAGAAAACCGGAATTGTTCCTAGGGGCTCGATACATTCAGGTTCCGTTCTGCTGGGCGCAGTATATCGTGCACCCGGGATGCAACCGGTGGATGCGATCAAGGTTGCGTCATCAATGGCATGCGAGTAGTGTATACAATATCCACCTCTCAGGAGGCCACAGTGAGCTCATCCTTTAATAAGTTCTCTCGCCGAAATTTCATTACCACCGCCGCCGTTGCCGCAGCTGGCTCAACTCTGATCCCCAAGCGGCTGCTGGCGCAAGATCCAGTCGTAGACGCAATGCGAGCAACCGGCAAAAATTCGGTTCGCGAGAAAGTGGCCTGGAAAGCACGTCCCTTCCCCATGAAGCAAGTACGGCTGAACGACGGCCCGTGTAAAGCCGCAATGGAAGCCGATCGCCGATTCCTCAGTTCCCTTCCTCCTGATCGACTGCTGCATACATTTCGAATTAACTCCGGAATCGCGTCTACTGCCCAGCCGCTAGGAGGTTGGGAAGCCCCGGATTGCGAACTGCGCGGTCACTACGCGGGTGGGCATTATCTCTCGGCCGTGGCGTTAATGTACGCCAGCAGCGGCGATGAAGATTTAAAGAAGAACGGAGACATCGTCGTTGCCGAATTGGCCAAGTGTCAAAAAGGATTAAACAACGGCGGATATCTCAGCGCCTTTCCTATCGAATTCTTTGATCGTCTGCGCAATCGTGAAAAAGTCTGGGCGCCGTTTTATACCATTCACAAGATCATGGCCGGCTTGCTGGACATGTATGTCTACACGGGAAATGAGCAGGCGCTGGAGATGGTTGAGCAAATGGCGGGCTGGACTGCGGGCTACACCGGCGCGCTCAGTTACGATCATATGCAACGTATTCTGGGGACGGAGTACGGAGGCATGGGTGAAACACTTTCGAATCTATACGCAGTAACCGGCAAGCCCTACTACCTGCATGTGGCGCAACGCTTCGATAAAAAATGGTTTTTCGATCCTCTGTCTCAACACCGGGACGAAGTGAAAGGCCTGCACGCGAACACTCATATTCCTCAGGTGATCGCTGCAGCGCGTTATTACGAACTGACGGGTGACGACTACTATCGCGACATCGCTGAATACTTCTGGGACGAAATCGTCAGCGAACGGAGTTACTGCACCGGCGGTACGAGCAATCACGAATCCTGGAATACCGACCCTGGGAAGCTCTCTTCCGAGCTCAGCACTAATACCACGGAAGACTGTTGCGCTTATAACATGATGAAGCTGACCCGACATCTGTTCGGCTGGCAGCCTGACGCTCGCCTCATGGATTATTACGAGCGCCTGATGTTCAACCATCGCTTGGGTACGATAAATCCGGAAGACGGCGGCATGATGTATTACCTGCCGCTCGCATCCGGCTCCTGGAAGACTTTTGGCAAACAGTTTGACGCGTTCTGGTGCTGCACCGGCACTGGATCCGAAGAGTACGCCAAGCTCACCGACACGATCTACTTTCACGATGAAGGTTCTCTCTACGTGAACCTGTTTGTTGCCTCGCAACTTGAATGGCCGGAAAAAGACTTGAGCGTGCGCCAGGAAACAAAATTTCCCGAGCAGCAAGGCACATCACTGGTTATTTCTGGGAAAGCCCCGGTGCAATTGCAGATCAACTTGCGCGTTCCATACTGGGCGAAGGGCGGCAGCGTAAAGATCAATGGTGCGGAATTGCCGGCCTTCTCGAGTCCAAGCAGTTGCTTGGCGCTCAATCGCGTTTGGAAACCGGGCGACAGAATTGATCTCAACCTGCCCATGGACTTGCACATTTCGCCGATGCCCGACGATCACAGTGTGCAGGCAATGATGTATGGCCCGTTGGTGCTCGCTGGCAAGTTCGACCCGGTGTCGAAGGAAATGATGTATGGCGACTACGAGCCCAAGCCGACCGACCTGTACAAGGTGCCGGAAATCGTGGCTGATAATGCCAATCCCACCGCCTGGGTGAAATCTGATCCGAAACGGCCATTGATCTTTGAAGCCGTCGGGCAAAGTCAACCGATGACGCTGGTCCCGCTTTACACGATCATCCCTGAACGCTATGCCGTCTACTGGAAGGTAAACAAGAGCACGGCATAACCAGGGACATCAGGTCGGATGCGCCATCATAAGAATTCCAGGAGACGAATCATGCTGCCTGCAGCCTGTCGTGCTTTCTTGTCTTTAGTTGCGTTGAGTTTCTTGTTCCTGTCGTTGCGTTTCACGAGTTCTCAAGAAAAACCGAATAGCGGGGTAGAGAGCCGCAGCCACGAACTCAAGGTGCGATTGGGCGAAGAATGGCAGTACGAACTGCGTACCAGTCCCGAATTCGCCACTTCGATTGGCGACTCCCGATACAACGACAAGCTCAGTGACAATTCGCCAGATTTTTTTCGCTCTGATGTAGAACAGAAGCGCAAATTCCTTGCCGGCATCGAAGCCATCGATCCTTCTGGATTTTCCGAGCAAGATCGCCTGACTCGCGACCTGATGATTCGTCAGCTGCGTCAGGAGATTGAGGGCGCGAAATTCGAGCATTGGGAGATGCCGGTTAACCAGATGGGCGGCCCGCACCTCGAGCTTCCTGATCTGGTAACGCTCACGCCGTTCAAATCAGTAAAAGATTATGAAGACTACATTTCACGCCTTCATAAGATTCCGCACCTGTTCGATCAGACGACGGCAAACATGCGCCAGGGCATGGCTGATCACCTTATGCCACCGCGCTTTCTTCTGGAGAAAGTTCCTCCTGAAGTGGATGACATTGCAAACGAAAAGGGCGAGAGTAGCCCTTTTGCCAAGCCGCTGAATGAGTTCCCGTCGACGATTTCTGCCGCCGAGCGAAAACCATTAAGCACCGCAATTCTTTCCGCCATCAACGACGAGGTCATCCCCGCCTATCGCAAGTTCTCCAGCTTTGTACGAAACGACTATGCGCCACATGGACGAGCTGAACCGGGGGTCTGGGCGCTGCCGGACGGAGAAGCTCGGTATCGATTTGCAGTCCGGCGAATGACTACCACCGACCTGAGTCCGGATGAGATCCATGAAATTGGATTGAAAGAACTGCATCAGACCGAAACCCAAATGCTGGCGCTCGCCAACAAATTTGGATTCAAGGACCTTGCCAGCTTCAATGAACATATCAAGAACGATCGCAAGCTTTATGCCACCTCCGGCCAGCAGTTGCTTGACCTCTATGCCAAATACGTTCGCGATATGGAGCCGAACTTGCCGCAGCTATTCGGACGCTTGCCGAAAGCCAAATTGGTCGCGATTTAAATGGAACCGGCCCGCGCCAAGAATGCGGTCCCAGCCGACTACACATCCGGCACCGCGGACGGCTCGCGACCCGGCCACATCAACGTTAACGAATATGATCCGGCGCACCGGCTGCTCCTCAACGTAGAGGCGATTGCATATCACGAAGGCATTCCCGGGCATCATTTGCAGATCTCGCTCGCGCAAGAACTGCCCGACTTGCCTGCATTTCGCCGATATGGTGGCTACACGGCGTTTGTGGAAGGCTGGGCTTTTTATGCCGAGCGGCTGGGCAAAGAAGTTGGCGGGTACCAGGACCCGTACGGCGAATATGGCCGGCTTGAAAATGAAATGTGGCGAGACATCCGGCTGGTAATCGATACCGGCGTACATTCGAAACACTGGTCACGTGATCAGATGGTCGAGTACTTCCATAAATACACGGCTATGGATGAGCCTAACGTTCAGTCCGAGGTTGACCGTTACATCTCATGGCCAGGCCAGGCACTGGCCTACAAGTTGGGCCAGCTGGAATTTTTGAAATTACGCGCAGAAGCCGAGCAGAAACTCGGCGCCAAATTCGACATCAGACGTTTTCACGACGAGGCCCTCGATAGCGGACCTCTGCCGCTCGATGTGCTGCACGCACGAGTAGAATCATGGATCACGAAGCAAGCGGCCCAGTAGCTTATGCGGCCGATTCGCGTCCCAGTGCTCTTTCGATTTCCTGCAACTCACCAGGCGTGAGCCGGAAGTCTGCCGCTCCGATAATGCCTTCCACCTGCTTCGGGCTCCGGAATCCAACAATTGCGCCAGTCACGGCCTGATTATTCAAGGTCCACGCAATTGCAACTTCCCCGGGCGAACGACCGTGCCGCTGACCGATTCTGCGCAACTCCTCGACCAATTGCAGATTGCGCGACAACTGCGGCTCACGGAAGTTCGGCAGATTCCTTCGCCAATCCTCAGCGGTAAAGTTGGCGACGCGTTCGCGGGTCATAGAGCCGGTCAGCAGGCCTGCAGACATTGGTGAATACACAATCACTCCGATGTTGTTGCTTTTTGCGTACGCCAGGACGTCTTTCTCTATGGCACGGGTCACGAGTGAGTATGGGGGCTGGAGTGAAGTGATCGGCGCAATTGCCTGTGCTCTCTTCATCTGAGAAACACTAAAATTTGAAACTCCAATGTAGAGGACTTTGCCTTCTTCCTTCAGCTGCGCCATCGCAGTCCAGCCTTGTTCGATGTCTTCATCCGGTTCCGGCCAGTGTATCTGGTAAAGATCGATGACATCAGTCTTAAGGCGGCGCAAACTGTCTTCGCATTCTCGACGAATGGACTCGGGCTTTAGTGACGCTCCGACTTGACCTTTGCTGTCCCACACGCGTTCGCATTTAGTAAATACATAAGGTCGCGGGTTTCGATTCTTGACGGCTTCCGCCACGACTTTTTCAGAGTGACCCAGGCCGTAGAGAGCGGCGGTGTCGATCCAGTTCATGCCATGGTCAAGCGCCGCGTGGATAGCGGGAATTGAGTCAGCCTCATTTTGCGGGCCCATGCTGCCAACCCAGCCGCTACCGCCAATCGCCCACGCACCAACTCCTAGACCTGAAATTTGTAAGTCGCTGTTTCCCAGCCTCCGAGTTTCCATTTTCACCTTCTTCTCAATTGCCGCCACATAGGCGTCGGATAGAATATATGCTCGGTAAACGTTTCCGCAAACGTCGGACGTGTTTCGGATTCCGGTAATGCTGGTTCAAAATAGTCTGTAGTCCCTGATGAAGATTAACCGTCGTCTTTTTGTCACTCTTTCAGCAGCCGCTTCCGCCGGCCGCTTGTTTGCGCAAGGCGTGGCTACGCGCGCGGTGAAGCCGCAGGCCAAGCCGAGTCCGTCCGGACGACCGTTCAACGCGCATTTTGTTGATGTCGCCAAAGAGGCTGGGTTGGTTGTTCCTACGATCTATGGCAATCCTGATTCGAAGGATTACATCCTGGAGGCGACCGGATGCGGTTGCGCATTTTTGGACTACGACAACGATGGCTGGATGGATATTTTTCTGCTATGCGGCACGCGAATCGAGGGTGCTCCGCCGGAGGCCACGAACCGCCTATACAAAAACAATCGCGACGGAACTTTTATCGACGTGACTGAGAAATCCGGACTGCGTTCGGTTGGCTGGGCCTCGGGTGTCTGCGTAGGCGATTACAACAATGACGGCTTCGAAGATTTGTTTTGCACGTATTTTGGACAGAACAAGCTTTTCCGCAACAATGGCGATGGGACCTTCACAGATGTGACTAAGCAGGCAGGGCTGCTCAACGATAATCCACGCTGGGGCGCAGGTTGTACTTTTGTGGATTACAACCGAGACGGTCACCTGGACCTGTTCGTTTCAAACTATCTTCAATTTGACTTCCAACATGTGCCTAAGCCTGGCGCAAACAGCAATTGCAATTGGAAAGGAGTTCCGGTCGAGTGCGGTCCGCGCGGACTGCCGCCTGGATATCACTCTCTTTATCGCAATAATGGGGACGGTAGTTTCACTGAGGTCAGCCGTCAGGCTGGCATTTCGGAGCTTCGTGAGAGCTATGGAATGACTGCGGTTACTGCCGACTTTAACGAAGACGGCTGGCCTGACATTTACGTCGCCTGCGACTCCACTCCCAGCCTTCTCCTGATGAACACTGGAAAGAACACATTTAATGAAGAAGGGGTCTTGCGCGGCGTTGCATTGAGTGATGACGGGATGGAACAAGCTGGCATGGGAGTCGGCGTCGGGGACTACGATCTCGACGGGCACCTCGATATTTTCAAAACCCATTTCGCCGAAGACACCAACGGCCTTTATCACAATGACGGCACCGGAAACTTCGAGGATGTGACGCGAAAGGCAAAGATCGGCGTTGAGACCCGTTACATCTGCTGGGGCGCCGGCATGGTCGACCTTGACAATGATGGGCTTCCAGACCTGTTCATGACGGCGGGTAACGTTTATCCACAAATCGAAAAGACGCTTCCGCAATATGCGAAGAACAATCCACGAGTCGTGTTTCGTAATCTAGGAAACGGCACGTTTGAAGAGTTAATCGAAGAAGCCGGTCCAGGAATCGCGGCGGCGCACTGCAGCCGGGGATGCGCCTTCGGAGATTTCGACAACGATGGTGATATCGATATCCTGATCATCAATCTCAATGAATCTCCGTCCCTACTGCGGAATGACATACGAGGTAAATCCCACTGGTTAAAAGTAAAGTTGGTGGGAACGAAATCGAACCGCAGCGCAATCGGCGCTCGGGTTGTCGTGCACTATGCCGAAAAGAAACAGGCGCAAGCGGTAATGAGCCAGTCAAGTTTTTATTCTTCAAATGATCCAAGACTGCATTTCGGGCTGGGTACCGCAACCACAGCAGATGTCGAAATTTTCTGGCCCAGCGGTACACATGAAACATTTAAAGCAATAAAGATCGATCAACTAATCACGGTGAAAGAGGGAGCCGGCATTATCTCGAATACTGGTGCAGCTCGGTAAAGTGGCAGCTTAGACCTGCATTCTCTGAGGACGGTCCAGAATTTCTTGCTTGACAGTGTCATGGCTGCCGAATAATGTATCCATCCGTTGGTAAACGTTTTCCCGCTAAACCGCGTCCAGAAGATACAAGGAGTCATTTATGGGTTCTCGTAAGGAAGTTTCTCGACGTCAATTTTTATCTGCGGCAGCAGGTTCCACAGCAGTATCACTTCTGGCCCGTCCGGCGTTTTCGCGGGCGCATGGAAGTTTCTCGGCGGCGGGGCCGCTTGATATTGGCAACGCGAGCACGATCCTGGCCTGGCAAGATCAGGGCGTGATTAATACCGCTAACTCTCCTTATGCCAAGCTGCACAGCGTTCCAGTGCACGCGGTTACGATTGAAGAAGGATTCTGGTCAAAGCGGCGCGCCACTAACGTCGAGCGCAGCATTCCCACGATGCGCCAGGAACTCGAAGAGCACGGCCGCATGGACAATTTCCGCCGATTGGTGGGAAAAACTTCCGAGCTCCAAAAGGGTCCCTATTTCTCTGATTCCGATATTTACAAGTGGGTAGATGCCGTGGGCTGGGCCTTGCAGTCCGACTCATTGCCCGAGTTAAGGCGTAAGACGGAATCGATGATCCGCGAGGTGGTAGCTGTACAGGAACCCAACGGCTATCTGAACACTTATTACCAGGGGGATCGGGTTGCGCTGCGCATGTCGCAGCATGACCAGGAAGTGGGTCATGAGATGTATTGCCTGGGCCACATGATCCAGGGAGCGATCGCTTACTATCGCGCAACTGGCGACACCACGCTCATGGACGCAGGCCAACGCATGGTGGACAACTTCGTACTACCGAACTATGGGCCGGGTCCGAATCAAAAGCCAATTATCTCTGGACATCCGGAAATAGAGATGGCGCTTATTGAGCTCTATCGCACCACCGGCAAACGGCAATACGTGGAACTTGCCGGGTATGTCCTGCACGGTGACGATCGCTGGACTATCGAGCCGCCACGCATTAAGTATATGTTCTGCGGAATACCTTTCACTTCGAGAACCAAGCTCGAAGGCCATGCTGTGCGCGCCATGTATGCCTGCTGCGGTGCGGCAGATTATTATCTTGAAACTGGAGATCAGGTTTACTGGAAAACTCTGAACACTTTATGGGAAGACTTGACGCGGCGTCAGATGTACATAACAGGCGGCGTTGGTGCGCGTTCTGAAGGCGAAGCCTTCGGCAATGCATATGAATTGCCGAATGCTCAGGCTTATGGCGAAAGCTGCGCCGCCATCGGAAATATGATGTGGAACTGGCGCATGCTGGCGGCCAGTGGCGAAGCGAAATTTGGGGATGTAATTGAGCGGGCGTTGTACAACGGAATCAATTCTGGCATGTCGCTCGACGGAACGACCTACTGTTATCGAAATCCACTGGCGTTCGATCCCGCCACATTGGATGGGTTCCGCGGCAGCCCGAATATCCGCAACGCATGGTACGACGTAACCTGCTGTCCCCCGAATCTCGAGCGCACGTTCTCTTCACTGCCGAGTTACTTCTACAGCACAGGTAAAGATGGCCTGTACGTGCACCTGTATGACAACTCCCAATTCGATTGGCATCTTCAAGACGGGACTGCAATCAAAGTGCGGCAGAAGACGAATTATCCGTGGGAAGGAACGGTAAAACTGACGGTGAATGTTGCCGAACCGAAGGAATTTACGTTGTACGCGCGAATTCCGGGTTGGGCCCACAGCGCTTCGGTCATGGTGAATGGCAAACCCGAAAGTGGAGTCAAGTCAGGAGAGTATCTCCCCATCAAGCGTGTATGGAAGCCGGCCGATGTCGTGGTGCTCGGTTTCCCAATGCACGCACAAATCATCGCTTCGAATCCGCGAGTGGCTGAGGACCGCGGCAAAGTCGCGGTAAGACGCGGACCAGTTATCTTCTGCATGGAAGAACTTGACCAATCGAACGGCGTTGCCTTGTCCGATGTCGCAATTACGATGAGCGAGCAGCTGGGCAAGGAATTTCAGAGCGAGTATAAAACCGATTTGCTCGGCGGAGTCGAAGTCCTCCAACATCAGGGCAGAGTTTTCGAGTCCGCGTCAGCAGATCAACCTCTTTATATGTCAACGGGCGCGGAGCCTCCAAAAATGCGCGCCGGAAATTTGACCTTCATTCCTTATTACGCATGGGCCAACCGGAAGCCGAGCGCAATGCAGGTCTGGACTCCGCTCGTCCGCAGCTGAGAGGCAGAACATTCTCGCAGGAGAAAGCTCATATTGCGCTGGCGAATCGCTGTTCTGGTGAGCGCGGCAATTGCGATCAGTTATCTGGATCGGCAAACTTTGCCGGTGGCGATCAAGGCAATTGGTCGCGACATTCCTTTAACTAGTGTGCAGTTCGCGTATTTGCAATCGGCATTTCTGGTTGCATATGCATTTATGTACGCTGGAGGCGGCAAGTTGAGCGACGTTCTAGGCACACGCCGCGGCTTCACCATCATCATGCTGTTCTGGTCACTCGCTTGCCTGAGTCACGCGCTGGCGGCAAACTTCGCAATGCTGGCGGCAAGCCGGTTTTTGCTGGGAGCAGGCGAAGGCGGCGGCTTCCCTGCCGCAACCCGCGCCGTGGCCGAGTGGTTTCCGCTGAAAGAACGCTCGACGGCCATGGGAATTATCAATGCCGGAACCGCAATCGGAGCGGTTGCCGCACCCCCTTTGATCGTTGGCATTCTGTTGTTTGCAAATTGGCGGTGGATTTTCGTATTCACCGGCGTATTGGGATTGGCGTGGACAGCTTGGTGGCGCATCTGGTACTTCGCGCCGGATGAGCATCCCAAGCTGAGCGTTCACGAACGTGAATTGACCAAATCCCTCATCGAACCCTCGTCGTCGGCCAAAATTCCGTGGGTGAAGTTATTGCAAATTAGGGAGACGTGGGGATTGGTACTGGCAAAATTCCTCAGCGATGCCGCCTGGTACTTCTATCTTTTCTGGCTGCCGAAGTATCTTTATGACGCACGCGGATTCGACATCAAGGCGGTGGGACGATTGGCTTGGATTCCTTATGCGGCTTCCGGCATCGGCTGCCTTCTCGGTGGGAGCTTCTCCAGCTATTTGGTGCGCCGACAATTCTCCGCAGGCAAGGCCCGCAAAATCGCGCTTGGGCTGAGCGCATCGGTGATGCCATTGATTCTGCTCGTTCCACACGCCAGCGTGTCCTGGGCGTTGGCATTGTTCAGTTTGGCGTACTTCGGGCAACAATCCTGGTCTACGCTGGTGATGGTTCTACCCACGGACTTATTTCCCTGCAACGCCGTCGGCGCTGTTGCTGGGCTGGTGGGTTTCGGCGGCGCTATGGGCGGAATCGCCTTTGGACAATTAGTTGGCTATTTGCTGGATCACGGTTTCGGTTACGGTCCTGTGTTCGCGATGGCAGGAAGTTTTCATGTCGGGGCTTTTCTTATTATTCTGCTGATGGTCCCAGTAGTTGCACCTCTGGCGATTGAATCAAAACTCCGGTTTGAGGCCGCGCTTTGAAGATCACGGAAGTTCGCACTCGCATCGCGCGCTGGATGGGCAAGACAGTCCCCTTGCCACCACACTTCTGCACCAATCCTGTGGATCTTCTGGCGCGCGAAACCACGCCATCGAAGACCAACGATCAAACCGCCTCGATGACCACGTTTACGTTTCATGACTGGCTGGTGCTTGAAATCTTTACCGATAATGGACTCGTCGGAATCGGAAATGCGGCCCTGAGTCCTCAAGTTTGTAAGCAAGTCGTTGATCATTATCTGAAGCCCGTTCTAATCGGCGCAGATCCCTGGGACATCGAGTCTCTCTGGCAACACATGTATCGCAAGACGATAGCATTTGGGCGGAAGGGCATTGGTATGGCCGCGATCAGCGCTGTCGACATCGCGCTCTGGGACATTTTGGGGAAATCGGCGAAGCAGCCTGTCTATCGGCTACTTGGAGGCAGAACCAAATCACAAATTCCGGTTTACGCAAGCCGGCTTTACAGCAGCCCGCTGGACCAACTTGCCGCCGAAGCCAAGCGCTACAAACAGGAGGGCTACAAGGCGATGAAGCTGCGCTTTGGCTGGGGCCCGGTCGATGGCGCAGCCGGTATGCGAAAAAACGTGGATCTGGTAAGAACGGTACGCGAAACCGTGGGCGACGATATTGACGTTATGGCCGATGCATACATGGGCTGGACGCTCGATTATGCCAAGCGCATGATTCCGTTGCTTGAGCCCTTCAATTTGCGCTGGTTGGAGGAGCCTGTCATACCTGATGACATTTCTGGCTACGCGGAGTTACGGCGAAGGTCGTCAATTCCCATTGCAGGAGGCGAGCACGAGTTCACCCTGTACGGATTCCGCGATCTGATCGAGGCCAGAGCGGTTGACTATATTCAATTCGATACCAACCGGGTTGGCGGTATCAGTCAGGCGCGCAAAGTTGCTGCGCTCGCCGAGGGGCATTCCATTCCCGTTATTCCTCACGCTGGACAAATGCACAACTATCACGTGGTGATGGCCAGCTTGAATTCGCCCATGGCTGAGTACTTCCCGGTTGTTGATGTCGAAGTCGGTAACGAATTGTTTTGGTACATCTTTAAAGGTGAGCCCAAGGCCAAAGATGGATTCATCGATCTCGATGAAAGCACTCCTGGCCTGGGACTCACGATTGATGAAACATCCTTGTCAAAAAACTTTGATGTGATCGAATGAGCGAACGCTTGATTCAACTCCAGAAGGCTGAGATGCGCCGCGTTGCAATGGTGCAAGGGTCCCAGCTCCGATTGATGGCGCCGGATGTCTCATCAATTCACTCGTTGGCAAGCGCAGCCATCGCGGAAGATGTCGATCTCTCAAAAGCTGCGAGCAGGAAAGCGACCGACGAGCAACTTGATTATGACGCGATTTACGCCGGAGACTCCGAGTGGAAAATCCTGCCGGCCATCGATCATCCGGAACCCGCGCGATGTCTGGTCTCCGGGACTGGCCTGACTCATCTTGGTAGTGCCCGGGATCGTCAAGCCATGCACGCGCCATCCGCCGAGGAATTCGAGTCGTTGACCGACAGCATGAAGATGTTTCGCTGGGGGATCGCCGGCGGCCGTCCGAAACCGGGTTCGATTGGTACTCCTCCGGAGTGGTTCTACAAAGGCTCGGGCACAATTTTGCGGGCCCACGGCGAACTGCTCACCGTCCCTTCCTACGCGGAAGATGGCGGCGAAGAAGCGGAGATCGCGGGCATCTACATGAACGATGCGCAAGGGCAACCGCGACGCATCGGAATGGCGATCGGCAACGAATTTTCTGATCACTGTTTTGAAAAGCAAAATTATCTCAATCTGGCTAGTTCGAAATTGCGGACCTGCTCAATCGGCCCGGAGCTTGTCATCGACCCGCGATTCGAGTCGGTGACCGGCGAAGTGATGATTGAGCGCGCCGGTCGGGCGTTCTGGCGAAAACATATCCGCACCGGCGAGGCCGAGATGTGCCACAGTCTGCAGAATATCGAACACCATCATTTCAAGTACAAAACGCACCGGCACCCGGGCGACGTTCACGTTCATTTTTTCGGCGCAGATTGTCTTAGTTTCGGAGAAGGCATTCGTCTCGTCGATGCAGACGTCATGCAGATTGCATTCGACGGCTTCGGCAAGCCGCTGCGGAACGCGGTGCGAATTGATAAGAAAGAGCCAAAATTGATCAGCGTAGTTGCAATGAAATGAGGAAACAATGTCTAAACCTCACGTAGCGATTCTCGGACTAGGAACCATGGGCGCAGGAATGGCTGGCCGCTTACTTTCCTCTGGATTTCCGCTTTCTGTTTACAACCGCAATGCCGCACGCGCCAAGCCGTATGCGGAAAGGGGCGCGTCGGTTGCGAGTTCTCCGCGTGAGGCTGCATCGCATGCCGAAATCGTAATCAGCATGGTCGCCGATGATATTGCCTCCCGAGAGATATGGCTGGGAGCAAATGGAGCGATGGCGGGCGCCAGGCCGGGTGCGGTTTTGATCGAAGCCAGCACTTTGACGGTAGGCTGGATTAAGGAGCTGGCGACGAGTGCCTCCCGTGCAAATTGCGAATTTCTCGATGCGCCGGTCACCGGCACCAAGCCGCACGCAGAATCCGGCCAGCTGCTTTTTCTCGTTGGGGAATCCGCCAAAGCGCTCGAACGCGTGAGGCCCATCTTATCTGTCATGGGCCGCGACGCAATTCACCTGGGACCAACCGGCAGCGGAGCACTAATGAAGTTGATCAACAATTTTTTGGCGGCAGTACAGGCGGTTTCATTCGGGGAAGCACTCGCTTTGATTGAGGCCGGAGGTCTTGATCGCGCGAAAGCAACTTCCATTCTCACCGAAGGCGCACCCGGCAGTCCTATTGTTAAAAGGGTCGCCGAGCGAGTTGGCTCAGGCGACTTTACTCCTTATTTTCACTTGAGTTTGATGGCGAAGGATGTCACCTACGCGATTGAAGAAGGCCGGCGGAGGCACGTGAATATGCGAACTGCAGACGCGGCTTTGACCGCGTTTAAACAAGCGGTTACGAGCGGCCTCGCCGAAAGGGATTTTACTGCAGTCGTGCAAGCAATCGGCAATCCTCCCGCGAAGACTGCATAAATCGATGGCTAACCAAACTCCGGAGCGCGAATGCCCTCACAACTTCAGATACAGCGGTTCTTTTGCCTGATATTGCTATGCGCAGCATCGACGACGCTTGTGGCGGCACAGGACTCTCCTTCAAAAACACCTCCCACTCCCGGGCCAATGTTGGACGAAGGAGTGCTTACGTTAAACACTCCCGACTTCAACCTGGTTTTGGTGAAATCATCGCAGACGATCGCCGCACTCAAGCCGAAAAGCGCTACGGATTTCGATTTCACGCCTGGCGATCTCCTGATCGCCCGCTCGCAGAATGGATATTTTCATCTTGGTGATATCACCCTGCGGCTGCGCTCCGTAAATTCTGCGGACTGGAAGAACTACTCGACTGCGATGAACCGTGCTCCGGTGGAGGCCCTCCCCACTTCGACGCAGGTTTTGGCCTCCGCCGATCTTACTCCGACCCTGGCCCCTGACATCCCTATAAAAGTCGTCAGGACGTGGGCGCTCGAAAATGGCAAGCTGGCCATGCGTTTTACTTTAACTAATAAGAGCGATGCGCCCGTTGAGATCGGCGCGCTCGGCATTCCGATGATCTTCAACAATGTGCTGAACGATCGTTCGCTGGAGGAAGCGCACGCCAAGTGCTCGTTCTACGATCCTTACATCGGCGAAGACGCCGGCTACCTGCAGGTGACCAGGTTGAGCGGGAAAGGCCCAGCGCTGCTGGTCGTGCCCGATGGCGCAACCCCATTCGAAGCCTACAATCCGATTCTGGACCGGCCGGGAAGGTTCGGCGCTAAGCCTGTTTTCACAGATCCTACCCCTCGTGGAATCACATTCGAAGGCTTTTACCAATGGATGGTTCATAGTCGCACTTACGCTGACAACGAATGGAAGGGCGCACGCGAGTGGAATCCCGCAACGTCACTAAGTCTGAAGCCCGGTCAGTCAAAAACCTACGGGGTCAGATTTCTTCTTTCAGATTCGATTCGCCACATTGAGCGCACGCTAGCTCAAAATCAGCGCCCGGTAGCAGTCGGAATTCCTGGATACGTAGTGCCCACCAATATTAACGCGCGCCTGTTTCTTAAGTACCCCAAGCCGGTCAAAGGCCTGCGAGTGGAACCTGAGGGCACAATCTCGATCACCAGAGCCGCGCCCCGCAATGGATGGGCCGCGTACAACGTCAAAGGCAAACAGTGGGGACGCTCGCGTTTGACCATTACATACGACGATGGCCTGGTACAAACGGTTCAATATTTCGTCACCAAGCCGGAGTCCGAAGTGGTTGCCGATATGGGCCACTTTTTGACTACTAAGCAATGGTTCGTTGATCCAGCCGATCCATTTCATCGCAGCCCGTCGGTGATGACTTACGATCGCGAGGCAAACCAAATCGTAATGCAAGACAGTCGTGCATGGATTGCCGGCTTAGGTGACGAGGGCGGAGGAGGCGCATGGCTCTCCGCGATGATGAAGGAGTTAGTTCAACCCAACCAGGTAGAAATCAACAAATTGCAGCAGTTTGTTGATGGGGTCCTGTGGGGCCGTCTGCAATACAAAGACGGCCCCCACCAATACGGAGTTCGCAAAAGTCTTTTTTATTACCAGCCGGACGAGTTGCCAAAAGGCTTTTACCGTGCCGATTTCGACTGGAGTTCATGGACAAGCTGGAACAAGAAAGCGTCCGAGCAGGTGGACCGATCGTACGACTATCCGCACGTGGCTGCGGCCTACTGGGTGCTGTATCACCTTGCGCGCAACCATCAGCACCTGGTGATGAACCACCCCTGGGATTGGTATCTCAACCAGGCTTACCAGACTTCGATTGCCATGACAAAATATTCGCCAGACCTTGCCGAGTTCGGCCAGATGGAAGGCGATATTTTTTTGCAGATCCTTGCAGACTTGAAACTCGAAGGCATGAAGGTCCAGGCAGATGACCTTGAAGCAAAAATGCGAGCGCGCGCCGAACGCTGGAAAAGCGCGGCCTATCCATTCGGTAGCGAAATGCCCTGGGACTCGACCGGGCAGGAAGAGGTCTACGC
>JBOGLH010000206.1:0-24710 GCA_050746025.1 Terriglobales bacterium
GCCCAGGACGCGCCAGAATGTCGGCACTCTCGGCCATGAAATGCACGCCGCAGAAGACAATATATTTTCCGCCTGCGTGCGCAGCTTCCTGCGAAAGCTTGTAAGAGTCGCCGCGAAAATCTGCATAGCGAATCACTTCATCGCGTTGGTAGTGGTGGCCGAGGATCACCACGTCACGGCCGAGCTCCCGCCGGGCCGCAGCAATGCGGTCATCCATGGTGTGATCGGGGAGAACGAGATAATTATCCAGACTGCAAACTTGTGTTGCCGTAGCCATATTGGGTCACGCTTTCAGCTCCGGAGTTCGGGCGTCGGACACCTATGCCCGGCACCGCAAAACCTCAACTCCAGAACGGGGATGTTGAAAGCCTCTCAGCGGCTCCAGCCGGCTCACTGCGCGTTTTCGAACTTCGAGGTCCGAACCCACGCCCAGCCTGCGGGGATGTTGAAGCCACCTGTTACTAATTAATTGGATGCTCGCCGACTACAGAAAGTGTCGCTTTTTCTAGCGCCAGCTTGTCGAGCAGCCACTTACATTGTGCACTGTTTTGGTGGGCAGGCGCAAGGCGGTGTGGGGCGGACACTCTTGTCCGCCAGGATTAATGGGACAGCGCAGCCGACGGATCAGGCGAATTTGCGTCGTTCACGTCCACAAACAAATGGGTCAATGGATCAACTCCCGGCGGATAGCAGTTTCCGTCGCGATTGTAATTGTGGCACCTGGCCGCAAAGTCAGGCCGCCGCGGCGATTGCGCAAACTGCCATATCGCGGCGAAATCGACCTTACTTTCCGCAGGCCGAGGAGGCCGGATGGGGAAAGCGCATCCTGGCGATGGCGGGCACACATCGTTCGTCACCCAATAAATGATCTGCCGGCCTTGCGCGTTGTTGCGGATATCATCGGCGGTCACGATAGTCGTTTTCTTGTCCTCCGGCGCCGGAATGCCCGAGCAATACACGCCGGCGCGAAATCCTGAACTGCTGACCGCATCGACCCATGCGTAAATGTAGGCCTTCTGTTCGGGCAGCATGCGTCCACCTTCTTCGATATCAAGAAAAATAATCGTGCGTTCGGGAAAACCCTCCTGTTGGGCTGACGACAGTGCAGCCTGCCCATCTGTTTTTCCAAGAGCCGCCGGATTGCGCCTGAGCTGCTTGTCGAGACGACCATTGAATAGCACCAGAAAACCGAATCCGGCAGACTGGATTGCCTGCCGCTTTCCCTGCCACGAATTCGTATTTTCGCCCGGAGGATTGTTGAGCCAGTAACCGGAGTAGGAAAAAGTGCGGCGTAAGATTTTTAGATTCTGATCGCCAGGATACTGGTTGCGATCAAAGCCGAGATAGCTTTGCTGCGCTGCCGCGCAGACAACAAAACATATACAGAAAACAGATAGTGCTGCGCTCCGCATGCTCAAAAGCATAAACCACAAAGGACACGAAGATTCACGAAGGAAAGCTTCGCTCTTCGACATTTTCGCCGACGGCTGATGGCTGACAGCTGAAAGCTGGGAGCTATCCCCCGATGTGTACCATCGTCCGGGATGCCGGCACAAAATCCGGCTCGCCGATATGGTGACGCGCTTCTTTCTTGCTGACCACGTCGCGGATGAACGTTACGAGTTCGTCATCCGAAGCGCCGCGCCGCATAAGTTCGTGCAGGTCATGGTCCCAAACAGAAAATAGGCAAGTGCGAATCTTGCCGTCGGAAGTAATGCGAATGCGGCTGCAATGTCCGCAGAATGGATGCGATACAGGCGCGATGATTCCGATTTCGCCAATGCCATCCTCGAAACAATAACGTCTCGCGGTTTCGCTGTGCTGGTGCGGGATCTCGACCAGCGGTCGATACTCTGCCATACGCTCGAGAATTTCATCCAGAGTCACTACTATCTCAGGCGACCACACGCGGTCTTCTTCGAGCGGCATGAATTCGATGAACCGTACAACCACGCTTTCTTCGCGCGCGAACTTGCCAAATGGCACGATCTGGCCTTCGTTAAATCCCCGCATCAATACGCAATTGACTTTGACTGGACCAAGCCCAGTCTCGCGCGCAGCGCGCACCCCGGCCAGCACTGTTTCGAAGCTGCCGGGCACGCGGGTAATCTTTGCAAAAGTGTCGGGATCGACCGCGTCCATGCTGACCGTGATGCGATTCAACCCAGCATCCTTGAGCGGCTTCGCCATCTCGGCCAGCAGATGACCGTTGGTGGTGATGGCGATATCGAGGCCCGTTCCGCTAGATGTTCGCAGCTTCGACAACTCACGCACGAACTCAACCACTCCCTTGCGCAGAAGCGGCTCTCCTCCTGTGATTCGAACCTTCGTAATCCCCAGCGATACCAAAAGACGCGACATCCGCAGATAATCCGCAAACGGCAGCTCGCCATAAACTGCGCCTTCATTTCCAGTGCGGCAGTAAACACACTTGTAATTACAGCGATCGGTGACAGAGATCCGCAGATCGGTGATGGCGCGGCCGAATTTGTCGGTGAGAGGCATGTCAGAACTCGGCGTTCAGCAAGCAAACACTAATGAAATTTTTAGCAGGAAAACGGCGGGCAGGGAGAATCCTGACAGTCGTTTCCTTTCCAATGCTTCCTTTCGGAAGCGGGAGGCACAGGCATTTCCACCTGCACCCTCGAAAGACCATGTGGTGCGAGCCCTCGCCCGCATACTGTCTTCCTCGCCGCCAAGCCGGGTATTCCCGAAGGCCAAAGCGGTCGGAAACTCAATTCAATTATAGATGCGTTTGCAATCTGCGACGTTTCAATTGATGGAGATCTTACGGTTAGAAGTTGATCACTTTTCCAATGCCTTCTCAATCGCCTTCTCTGCCATCGGGGCCATGATGGCGAAACCAGCCTTGTTCGGATGCAGTCCGTCGTCGGCGAGGTCGCGCTTGAGCAGGCCTTTGTCATCGACCATCGCGGGGAAGTAATCGAGGTAAATGAGGTTGTTTCTCTCGCAGTAATCCTTCAGCCATTTGTTCAGGGCTAGAATTCTTTCCATCGGGCGCTGCGCAAAGAAGTCCTGAGACTTGGGCGTGTAGTTGTGAACGGGAAGCACGGAGGAGAAGATCACGCGAATGTTGTGCGCGCGAGCAAGTTCTGCGATTGATGCGTAGTTGGCCTCGATATTCTCATTCGAGATGGGTCCAGTGTTGTCGGCGATGTCGTTCGTGCCCGCCAGGATGACAATGGCCTTCGGCTGCAGATCGATGACGTCCTGGCGAAAGCGCACCAGCATTTGCGAGGTTGTCTGGCCCCCAATGCCGCGATTGGTGTAGTGTTTGCCAGGAAACGAGTCGTCGAGTTTCCAGATATCAGTGATCGAGTCGCCAAAGAACACGACGCGATTTTCGTCCGCCGCCGGAGGCTTCAGCGCGGCGTTCGCGTCCCGATAGCGCGCAAGCTGACCGTAGTCGTCGGTATAAACCGCGATTCGCGCGGCGCGGTACTGATCAAGGCCGGCAAAGCCGGTCGAAGGCAAAGTTACTTGCGGCCCCGTGGTTTGTGCCGTGGCGGAAATCGCGAGCAAAAGAACGAACAGAATCTTCATGACTCTCCTTTCAGGCAAGGTGCTTGTCCTGTCGAAATCTCGATTGCAAAATCGACGTGCGTCCTCCGACATTTCGGGATTCGGCCGACGACAAACGACGTTCTTACATTCCGTCATAGTTCGGCCCGCCTCCACCCTCGGGTGGCACCCAGGTGATGATCTGGTATGGATCCTGAATATCGCAAGCCTTACAGTGAACGCAGTTTGAAGGGTTCAGGCTAATACGCTTGCCATTCGGCGTCGAAGAATCGTCGAGCATTTCGTAAACGTTGGCCGGACAGAACCGCTGGCAAGGGCTTCCGTATTCGACAATGCATCGCGACTCACAGATGTTCGTATCGTGAATGATCAGGTGCGCAGGCTGATCTTCCTCATGCCGCGTGCCGGAGTGATAGAGATCGGTAAGCTTATCGAAGGTGAGTTTGCCGTCGCCTTTCGCCGCGCCGATCAGGAGAGCTTCCGCGCCACCGTCCGCCGGCAAGTCGCTTAACTTTTTCATTCGCGTATAGCCGGCGGTGCCTAAATAACGGCTGCGCAACCCACGACCGCCGGTAAATTGCTGGATGCCGGCGTGGAACATTCCGCGCCAGAAGCCGTGTTCGAAACGCTGATGAAAATTCCTTACCTTCCAAAGCTCTTCTTTGATCCAGCTGTTCTCGACGCGAGTTCGAAAGCCGCTGAGTGACGCTGCCGAGAAATCGTTCTTGTTCAAGGCGTCGAAAGCCGTCTCGGCAGCGAGCATCCCGCTCTTGATGGCGAGATGAATTCCTTTCAGACGCTGTGAATTTAAAAACCCGGCCGAATCACCAACAATCATCCACCCATCACCGGCCACTGGCGGAATCGCCCACCAGCCGCCATAAGGTAACGACTTGGCCCCATAGCGGATCATCTTGCCGCCGTCAAGCAGCTTCGTCACCAACGAATGCCGCTTGAATTGCTGCAACACACGCTGGGGATCAAGCCGCGGGTCGGGATAATCCAGTCCAGTTACGAATCCGAGAGAAACAACATTGTCTTTCCCGCCATAAATCCACGCGCCGCCGTATTCGTGCGAAGTCAACGGCCAACCCATGCTGTAAATCACTTCGCCCGGAGCAATGCGGCCTGACGGCACTTCCCACAGTTCCTTCACGCCTTGGCCATAGGTCTGCGGATTTCGATCTTTCATCAGATCGAATTTCTTGATGAGTTGCTTGGTGAGCGATCCGCGGGTGCCCTCGGCGAGAATCGTGATCTTCGCCTGCAAGTCGTATCCCGGCTCGAAATTCGATTTCGGCTGGTTGTTCTTGTCGAGGCCTTTGTCGTCGGTCCGGACGCCGGTGACCCGATCGCCGTCGTACAAAAGCTCCGACCCGGCAAACCCGGTGAAAACAGTGACTCCCGCTTCTTCAACTTTTCCGCCCAGCCATTTCACGAAGCGATTGAGCGAGATCACATAATTCCCGTGATCGCGTAAAGGAGGCGGCGTGATTGGAAATTTAACCTTGCCCCGTTCGGTGAGGAAGTAAACTGCCTCTTTCGAAACCGGCGCATCAATGGGCGCTTCTTTTTCAAATCCCGGCAAAAGTTCGCGCATGGAACGCGGATCAAGCAGCGCGCCCGAAAGACAATGCTGGCCGATTTCGCGGGCCTTTTCTAATACATAAATATTTTCTTTGCTGAGCTGGGAATCAGGATTCTCAGAATTATGTTCGTTGATAAGCTGCGAAAGTCGCAGCGCACAAGCCATTCCAGCCGGGCCACCGCCAACGATGACCACATCCGCCGGCATCTGCGGGCGTTCGATACCATCCGGCGGTTTGCGGAAAGTCAGCATAAGAAATACAGCCACAGATCTTCACGGATTCACACGGATCATAAAAGTCCCAATTCCGTGCATATCCGTGGAAATCCGTGGCTAACTGCCGGCCTTTGCTTTTTTGACCTCTTCTGTAAGCAGCGGCACTATGTCGAACAGATTCCCCACAACTGCCACATCCGCAATCTCAAAAATTGGCGCCTCGTTATCTTTGTTAATCGCCACCACTGATCGTGCACCCTTCATCCCGACGATGTGCTGAATCGCACCGCTGATTCCGAGAGCCAAATACAATTTCGGCGCGACCGTTTGACCAGAAGAACCAATCTGGCGGTCCATCGGCAGCCAGCCTGAATCGCAGATGGGACGTGATGCCGCAATCTCTCCCCCCAGGGCGTCTGCGAGTTGTTTGGCAATCTCAATGTTCTTCTGTTCTTTAATTCCGCGTCCGACTGAAACGATGATCTCGGCCTGCGTGAGGTCGACTGCCTGCTTAGCTTCTTTGAAAACCTCTTGCGGCGTGTTTCGAACGATTCCGGCGGCGATATCAACTTTGACCGTCTCGACGGGGGCGGCGCTTCCGCCAGCTTCAACCTTATCTCCGCGAAACGCACCGTTCTGAAATGTCACGAACCAGGGGGCGTCACACTGGAAGCTAACATCAGCGGCAAATTTGCCTTGAAACATTTGACGCGTGAACAGCAGTTCCTCGCCGTCTTTACGAAAGCCAATACAGTCGCTGATGACAGTCCTTCGCATCGCCGTCGCCAGCTGCGGAATAAAATCCCGCACCTGATAGGTATGTGGCATTAGAACTAATTTCGCCTGTTTGGATGCCAGGAATTGCTTCAGTCCGGCCGAGAACGCGTCGGGCGTATACGGCTTCAGCGCCGGCGATTCCACGGCATAAACTTTCGCAACCTTCTTGCCAGCGACTTCGTTGGCGATAGATCCCACGCCATCACCGACGACCGCGGCTTCGAGTGTCCATCCGGTTTGCGAGGCAATTGCCTGTCCGGCGGTCAGCGTCTCCCATGAAACGCGATTCAACTTCCCTTCGCGTTGCTCAACGATAACCAGAATGGTGTCAGGCATAAGTCAAAAATTCTGTGACAGGAATTATTCAGTCAGCGGACCGCGCTTAATGGCGCCCGCGATCAGCAGCGCCAGCCCGATGGCGCCCTGCGTGACTGTCCAATACACGTACAGGTAAGAACCACCCTTGATTCCGCTGTACACGAATGATAGAAAAATCAGGTCAGTCCACAGCAGCAGCTTGCCGACGGTCATAAGCACCGTGCCGTCTGTTTCGTGACCACCCAGCTGAACTTCCTCCACGCGCATCAATTGCTTGCCGGACATTATTTTTCCTCCTATCTACAGCACACGAATTTCGTTACGTAGCTTATCGACCAATTTCTTTGCGATCTCGGATGCAGAGCCTTCCAGGTACTCCGTCTTTTTCGTTTTCTGCGGAATGTACATTCGCTCGATCTTCTGCAAATTCGCGCCAACTGCCGATTGCACTTCAGCCAGCGTGACTTTACGCAGCGGCTTATTCTTCGCCTGTTTAATGCCAATCAGCGTCGCATAACGCAGCTTGTTAATTCCAGATTGAATTGTCAGCACCGCGGGCAAGGGCATTTCGACGAATTGAAAATATCCCGCCTCCAATTCGCGCTTCACTTTGATACCGCCCTCGCTCTTTTCAATTTGCATGATTATGGTGGCATGCGGCCACCCCAATAGCTCGGCAAGAATCACACCGGTTTGGGCGAAACCATAGTCATCGGATTGCAGGCCGGTAAAAATGAGGTCAAATTTTTCTTCTTTGATGGCAGCAGCAAAGGCCTTCGCGGTGTTAAACGCGTCCAGCCCAACAAAGCCAGGATCTTCGAGATGGATAGCTCGATCTGCGCCTTTGGCCAGCGCCTCGCGCAAAACCTGCTGTGAACGCGCCGGCCCGGCGCTTATCGCCACCACCTCGCCGCCGTGCTTTTCTTTCTGGCGCAATGCCTCTTCGAGCGCAAAAGCGTCCGGCTCATTTACTTCATAAGAGACGTCTTCGCGGATCCAGGTGCCGCTCTCATTCAGTTTGAGGGGAGCGTCTTTTTGCGGCACTTGCTTGATGCAAACCAGAATCTTCAAACGACTTCTCCCGCAGCGGGTGATCAGGCAAACGAACTAGTATAGCCGAGTGAACCAGCCTCCGTCCGCAGCGTAAAGCAGGTTGAACTCCGATCTCGAAGTCTTACTTTGCCGGATACTGTTTGGTTTGCTGGGTTCGCGAATTGAACACTTCAAATTTTCCGTCCGGCCATGCGGTGAGCTTTAAATACTTACCGGCATCCGGACCCTGCACATTGGCGATGAATTCTGCAGGAACGTTGTGGGCTTCGCCACCCTCGTCCGAATAATGAAGTTGCCACAGGTTTTCCAGATTCGGCGATTTCTCAACGATATCCCACGTCGACGGAGTCCCGCCTTTTTTCGCGCCGTTGTCCATAATGGCCACACGCGGCGCAATCGCATTCAGCAAGGCTGGACTACCACTCTGGTTCCATCCATGGTGCGAGACGATGTAAATGTCGATCTTCCCCAGTTTGTTTCGCGGGCAAACCAAGCCCATTTCCTTGTCGCTGGTCAAATCGCCAAGATCCAGAATTCGAAGCTTTCCGAAAGTAATGACCGATCCCAGAGACCGTGCATTCTCGGTCTGGTCCGCGGGATAGTTCTGCGCATCATTGCAAGCCGTATTCTCCCCATCCGCGCCCGGTAACGGGTGATCAATGAGAACCCCATCTGCGCTCACCACCACCCCCTTCAATCCTTTCACGGGTAGAGCGTCGCCAGGTTTCAGCGTAATACGCTTGTACTTTTTGCTTGCGACCAGTTGCTGATAGGCATTCCATCCCTTGACCGTTTCCGGTTCGGTGGGTTCGCGGTTGTCTCCATGATCGATCAATGCATTGATCGGAATCTTGGCCGCCAGCTGCGGCAGCCCGCCAACGTGGTCAGTATGAAAATGCGTTATCAGGACATAGTCAATTTTGTTGATGCCCGCGTTCTTTGCGGCGGCCACAATCCGGTCCGCATCTCTTTCATCGTGATCAGGCCAGCCGGTATCAATTAACAACGATTCGTTTGCTGGAGTCACAAAGAGTGTGGCCTGCCCACCCTCAACGTCCACAAAATAAATCCGCAACGTTTTCGTCGACTCGGGAGCCGCGGTTGCGGGCGCAATCGCCAACAAGCCGAAGAGCAAGCCCAGCGCCACGCGCCAAGCTATGCAGCACAATAAGTTAACCAGAGACAACGATTGCCCGGAAAACATCGCGCACCTCGTAAAAGTTAGTGGGACGGCGTAAAAATAATCAACTTCCGCCGCGGATTCGTCAAGACTGCCTCTCTGCTTGCATCATACTTAATGCGTTTATAATCTTTATCGCCACCATGCCGCGGAACCAGCGTTACGCACTCGTCGCTTACGTAAGCAACCCGGTGGGAGAATTCGTTGAAGCTCTCCGCAAGGAACTTCATCCCGAACTGCCACATCTCGCGGCTCATGTAACCCTGCTCCCTCCTCGCATTCTGGCGGGCAGTGAATCCGAAGCGCTTGAAACCATGGAGGAACTTTGCAAGGAAGTCGACCCGTTTGAGGTTTCGCTAGGCGAGGTGGAGACTTTTATTCCAGTGACGCCGACGGTATTCATTCGGGTCGCGCACGCCGCTTATCGGATGAGGGAATTGCATGATCGCCTCAACGTGAAAGCCTTGGCTTACCATGAAGAGTGGCCGTACATGCCTCACCTGACGATCGTGAAGATGGGTGCCGAGGACCAGGCACAATATGCGTATCGGGTCGCCCGTACCCGCTGGGCCGAGTTTGAGCAATCCCGCTGTATTGAGGTGCGGGATTTAATGTTTGTCCGCGAAGAGGGCCAGAACAAATGGGCAGATTTGGCCGAAATACCTCTCGGACAAAGGCTAATTGGCGCAGCCAGCCCCGTAGGCTAATCGTAACTTTTTCGCAATCCCCTGAAACTACCGTCCCTGGCGGACTCTACAGTACCAGACATGCCCATTACTGTACTTCTTCCCGCCCTGAATGTCCCTCTCGTACTCTGCCCATACCCCAAGCAACAAGGTAAATAAAAGATACGACAGGCTGATCGCTTTTGGGCCTCCGGAGGATCGATGCAAATCGGCGTCTATGGGGCTGGGTACCTGGGAACGGTGATTTCAGCCTGTTTGGCGGATTTTGGAACTCCCGTAACCTGCTGCCACCCTGATAGCTCGTTGATGGTCGAAATGGCCCAAGGCAAAGTTCCTTTTCACGAAAAAAACCTGAGCGAAGTTATCAAGCGCAGCGTTCGCTCCGGTCGCCTGGCTTATTCAACCGATGTTGATTCTTTTGCGCGCAAGTGCGGCGTAATCTTTCTGGCTGAAGACCATTCACAACATCTCGCGGAGCTCGTTTTTCGGATTACGAAAGCCGCTGCCAAGCCGCCGATTCTCTCCATCGTCACCCCGGTTTCAGTCGGTACTGGAGCGGCGCTCGAAAAGAGCCTGCAGGATGCCGGGTTGAAGGCAGTCATCGTGTCCCAGCCGATCTTCTTTACCGCCGGATGCGCAGTCGAAGATTTCAATTGGCCCGACCGCATAGTTCTCGGAACCACTTCCAACGAAGCCGTGACTGCGATCAAGCATATTTTCCATCCCCTGGTGATGCGCGGCGTTCCGGTGATCGTGACCAATCACGCCACCGCAGAACTGGTTCGCGAGGCAGCAACCGCATTCGTGGCGACGAAAATTTCCTTTATCAATGAACTGGCCGGGCTCTGCGAACACGTGCAGGGAGACGCAGTGCACCTTTCGCTAGCGTTGGGCCTCGATAAAAAAATAGGGCCGCGCTGCTTGCAGGCAGGCGCTTCGATGGGTGGCCTGTTCGCACAATCTGATATGGATTCGCTGGCGACCCTGGCGCAACAAAATAATGTTCCACTGAGAATTTTAAGCGCGGCGAGAGAGGTGAACCAGTCTCTGGCCGACGGGATGGCAGAGAAAATCTCTTTCTGCCTGCAGTCTCTGCAAAATAAAGACGTGGGAATTCTTGGGTTGGCCTTTAAGCCCAACACCAACTCAGTCGCCGGCTCTGCTTCCATTAAGCTGGCGCACAGTCTGGTCTCCCGCGGCGCCCGGGTGCGCGCCTTCGATCCAGTTGCAATGGCAGATGCCAAGCTCGAATTGAACGGCACCGTGCAATACTGCGAATCGCCTTACGCCGTGGCTGAAGGCGTGGAAGCCCTTGTCGTCGGCACCGGCTGGCCGGAATTTCGCGCTCTCGACTTCAGCAAAATCAAAGCCCTCCTCCGTCGCCCGCTGATCGTTGACACCAGAAACATTCTCGATTCCACTCGCCTCCGTGCCATGGGATTTGAATACGTCGGCGTTGGCAGAGTCTAAGCAGTGAAGCGTTGCTGCCCCCCAATACTTTGTACGCGCCATGCGTATGTCAAACAGCATTAAGGGCTACAACGTCACGGCTAATGCTGCGGTATCAAATAGGTCTTGATTCCCGCATCGTGGCTCTCAATACACTGCTCAAGTTCACATAATTTTGATAAGAACCGAGCGGAACAGCTCGCGCATCGGCTCAACTGCACGAACCGCGAAGATGCTCATCTTGATTGCCCTTGCTGAATTCGATACATTGGCTGCCTTCACTGCGCCATGTTCAGTGAACGCGATCGGCAGATAAAGGCGGCGACCGCCAGACTTGCATGTCGAATTCCCAAAAAGGAATTGCCGTAAGGACGTGAGACCGTGGGGTTGAAACCTCATCCGCAGTCAGGGTCAGTCATTCGACTGACCCTGTGCGGAGGCAGCGGTCATTTAGAAATCAACCCGCAACGCAAACTGCATGAACCGCGCAGTGCTGGAAGTAGTGGAAATGAAGCCGAACGTTGACGAATCGCTGATGTCTGCCGTGCCACCGAAACGGCCTCCCGGCAGTCCAAAACTGGGATGGTTGAATGCGTTAAAAGCCTCAGCCCTAAACTCCAAGGCATAATTTTCGCCGATTGGAAAATGCTTGTTGACGCTGAGATTGGTAAGGGAGAAATGCGGACCCCGCAGGTTGTTCCGGCTACCCGCTTGAAACCCGGTCGGTTCGCTAAAAGCATTGATCGCAGCCGTCGGATTCGAAAACAGCTGCACTTGACCTTTCGTAGTGTGCACGTGGACCTTCAACGCGGAAGTGTCTCCATTAAATATTGCCGGCACATCATTGTTGAAGCTCAGCGGAAATGAGTTGGACAGTGTGGTAAATGCCAGACCAGTACTCCATTGCGTATCGCCGGCCATCTGCCAGCCACCGATGATTTGATTGAGCACGCCGGAGGCGTTTCCGGCAGAATCGCTTACCTTTTCCAAACGGCAGGTTGATGAGCAGGCACAATGCCAACAGTGCGCCAAGAGAAATGGTTCTACTTGCACGCGCCGCAAACCTTAGAGCTTGCATGGACTCCTCTACAAAATTCTGAGATACCGTTGTAGCGAATAGCTGATTGTTTGACCTGGAGCCTGCTTAAGACTTTGACCTTCTACTTACGCAGGCACGAATTCATCCCAAAATAGCGGTTTTACGTTTTCTAGGACTAACTGACTTCGTCTGAGGACGTGCTGCCACTCTGACAAGACGAGTAGCTGGATTTGTTTGAAAATTGTTGTGGAGTAAATCCGCTGTTCTATGAAGTTCGGGAGATTCAGCGTTTCGAAATATGAAAAATCAAAAAATGAATGCTCTGCGGACCAACGCGTTGGGGTACACGCGTTCCAACAACCATTATCAATTGGGACGAATACATTACGACGAGGGACGACCTGCGCAAGTCAACTGATACCATCCTGAGAGCAGCGACAGTCCAGTGAACGCAAATATACAAACCGCAATCCCGGAAACGATTCCCGATGCCACTTTAGGACGTGCTGAAGCACCGTTTTCAGATCAAAAGACGCCTTTCAGTTTGAACGACTGGCGTCTCTGGGCAGCAAGTTTTGGATTCTTCGGAGCACTCTTTGTTTGCGGGGTGGTTTCAATGCTCTCATTGAAAAGAGCTGGGGGAGGAGCCAGTCTGATGAGCGAAGAGATTATTACTCTGCCGCTCATTCAAGACGCCATTTTTGCGGTTCTAGCTCCGCTGGTATTTGTTCTTGCAGTGCGCTATCCAGTTCAGCGGCCCTTTCGGACTAAACGCGCACTCTCGTATCTAGCTGGGGGAGTGTTGTTCACCACAGTTCACGTGCTCCTCAGAGTTCTTAGCTATCCGGCTTGGAATTTTGCAACTAAAAAATATGAGTGGGCACTGATTAACTGGAGAACTCTTCATGCGTCTATTTATTGGCCGGCGCTGAAAACAGTATTCTTGTGGAACCTGGTCGAAGATATTTTTGCGATCTATATTCCGATCCTGGTAGTCGCGCATGCCGTCCTCTATTACACCCGGTATCGGCATCGTGAACTTCGATCTGTGCAGCTGCAAGCACAACTCAGCGATGCCAAGCTTCTGGCAC
The DNA here is from genome assembly GCA_050746025.1 of Terriglobales bacterium. Classification (GTDB taxonomy): domain Bacteria; phylum Acidobacteriota; class Terriglobia; order Terriglobales; family Acidobacteriaceae; genus Gp1-AA145. The sequence goes on from JBOGLH010000206.1 coordinate 12,941, forward strand.
TAAAGAGCCAACTCCAGCCTCACTTCCTTTTCAATACCCTGCACTCCATTTCATCTCTCATGCTGCGGGACGTCCGCTCTGCGGACACAATGATCGCCCGCCTCAGCGATCTGCTGCGAATGAGCCTCCAGGATACCGGAGAACACCTCACCTCGCTTAAACGCGAGATGGAGTTCACCCAGGCATACCTGGAAATTGAAAAGATTCGATTTGGCGATCGGCTGTCGGTAGCATTCGATGTTCCGCCGAGGATTCTGGATGTTCTGGTTCCACAATGCTTATTGCAGCCATTGGTTGAAAATTCGATTAAGCACGGGATTTCCAAGCGCTCTTCCGGCGGCGAGATCACCATTCGCGCCTCTACCGTAGGGAACCGAGTCTTACTCTCGGTGAAGGATAATGGCCCTGACAATGCCCCTGCCAGCGGGGATCGGCCAATTCGCCTCGGTTTGGGGCTGAATGCGACTCGCGAGAGATTGCAGACACTTTACGGAGAAAACCAGCACTTGACTCTAGATTTCCTCAGCGACGGACAGGTCGAGGTCAATATTCTGATACCCAATCGCGGCGAAGCACGTCTGTAATCCATGAATCCCGAATTCGTACAATCGGTGCAGTCGAGCATACCGAAAATGCCCTCAATCGTCCCCGCATCTCTCCGCATTCTCATCGTGGATGACGAACGCCCCGCACGTGAGAAGTTGAAAATCTTGCTCTCACAGGAGCCGGACATCGACATAGTTTCAGAGTGCGGCAACGGCGCTGCGGCACTGACCGCACTCAACCAATTAAAGCCGGATCTTCTTCTGCTGGACATCCAGCTTCCCGATACTGACGGATTTTCTTTGCTGAAAGAGCTGCCCACCGAGAAATTGCCTTTCGTCATCTTCACGACGGCCTACGACCAATACGCAATCAAAGCCTTCGACGCGCACGCACTCGATTATTTGCTGAAGCCATTCGACCACGAACGATTGCGCGAAGCGCTGCACCGCGCGCGGCTCGCCATCCGGACACAAAGTGATCGGATGCTGACTGATCGATTGCTTAAGATCCTTCAAGGAGGTCACTCGGCGCCGGTCGCGCGACGGCTTCTGATACGTTCCGGAGGACGGGTGGTTTTCCTTGCCTATGACGAAATCGAATGGATCGATGCCGCCGCGAATTATGTGCGCGTAAACGCAGGCAGGGTTTCCTATATGTTACGGGGCAGCATTGGCAGCATCGCTGAGAAACTGCCGTCTGAACAATTCGTTCGCATTCACCGCTCAACAATCGTGAATGCCCGGATGATCAAGGAGCTTCACCCCTGCAACAGTGGCGAATTTATCGTGATTTTGCGAAATGGCAAAGAGCTCTCTTGCAGCCGCGGCTATCGTGCGGGCCTGAGAAATTTGATTGAGAGCACTCCGATCCTCTGAGCTCGGGGTTCGGCGTTCGCCTATGTGATGAACCGCGAACTTGCCTGCTGCCATACCGACTTGCCATTTTCAGTTCTGCGGATTATCTCTCCGCGTCTTGCCAGCTGCCGCAACACGCTCGTGACCGAAGCCATGGGATTTTTATGATGAGTTAACAACAGCGGATCCATTACGTTAATGCGCTCGCACACTTCCCGAACAGAATAGGCATGTGACGCATGCAGAAGCAACGACCGGCATATGCTGCTTAATCCGCGAACATTTGTGCGCTTGGGACGGATCAGCCGCAACAGCTCTCTCGAGAAATACTCTTCGCCTAAAATCAATGAGAAGCCGTGCAGTGCTTGGCTGACCGCAACAATGTCATCTTCAACTTCCCTCAATTGTTTTTGCAGCGCCAACAGTTCTTTGGTAATTCTTCGAACCGAGAGCTGAATCCCATTTTCGGGCATGAATTGTGCCGCAATGTTTTGAATCGTCGTGTTTGGGCCGACTGACATGGCCGGAGTATAAATCTAGATTTTTCCGATTGATGTCAACGGGGATGAATACCTCGTTTTTGCAGATATCTCAGTTGCTTAATGTGATGACGGCGTGCGCCTGGCAATGATTTGCGGATACCAAAACCTCTTTCCGCACGTCCATGTATGTTAACGACGCTCTTCTTAGAACATCAGGAACTCCTTTACAAATTTCTTACAGAGGGTTGGATAGTGCGCCACAAGAACAGGCGGGATGAAGGCCGAACGGGCGGTGACAGAATGTCGGGAAACACGGAACTCTTACGAGATCGTTCTACAGACCGCGGGCTGGAGGTCACTCACCAGCTCGTAAGGCGGGCTGAGACCAAACTGGTTGGATTGCATGCACATCGATCCCAACTCCGCAGCCGCATCAGAGCTCTGCACTATCTTCTGAAAACACTGGAGACAGCGTTTTCGTCTTCGGATTCTCCCGATCCAGGTTTGTACGATGCGACTAAAAAATCCAGGCTTAAGCTCGATGACTCTTCTGAGTTTGAGAGGAACTCTGACAGTCCAGTTCCATCACGGACCGGATCAAAACAAATAATGACTGGCCCGGCTGCACTGACGCAGTTTTCAATCCCGCTCAGGCGCGCTTGTCGAATCGCTCTTATGGAGAGCGATCGACCTCAGGGTTGCGACCAAATATTGCAGAGAATTCGCAGACGTGAATCGGTTTCCATTGAAGGTTTTCGCGACCCAACGATTGCAATCCTTGAGGAGCTTCGTAAGATGCTGGCCGATGGAGAAGTCATCCAGAAAAAAAATTGCCAGCTCTGGCAACTGAACAGAGACTCAGGCCGACCTGGCAGTGAACATAACTCTGCAGCCATATAAACGTACCAAAACTATGCCAACCGAATTCAGACCGGTTGCATTAGGGTGGTAACGCTCTCGCCCTTTTTGTTGCCGTGTAGAAGCGATCTTGCTGTTTTGATGTGACAACCGGGGTCGGTATTCACAGAAGAAACTTCGCTCTATCTTTTAGAAAATCTTCATGAGGCCAGTGGCGGCCAGGTCGGCAGATAGCAAATTTCGCGGCCGATCAGTTTGAGCCAGTATGGCTTGCGCCGCGATGTAGCCGCTCCTGACCGCGCCTTCCATCGTCGCCGGCCATCCCGTCGCGGTCCAGTCGCCAGCCAGAAATATGTGCCGCCACGGAGTGTTCGCGGTCGGCCTATAGCGGTCTATCCCGGGCTTCGGTGAGAACGTAGCATTCACTTCCTTGATAACTGTCGCTTTCACCAATCTGGCCGCCCGCGCCGCGGGAAAGAACTCACGCAGCTCACTCAGCGCCAGATCAATAATTTGCTGGCGCGATTTTTCGATCAGCGATTTCGACGCACTGATGACCAGTTCGACATAACTTGGACGTTCACCGGCGCCATGATCGTGATTCGAGTCGGGGGCAGGGCGTTTCTCCAGCAACATCGATTTGTGAAACATCCATTGAATGGTGCGATCAAGAAGCACGGCATGCGGCAGATCGGTGATCTGCCGGTCGAACCAAAGGTGAACTCCGGCGATCGGCGCGGTCTCGAAATGTGAAAGCTTGTCGCGGAGGTCTTGCGCGTCAGCGGAGTCGGGTAAAACTTTGGCTAGCGAGTCAAATGGAAGCGCGAGCACAGCGTAATCGAATTCTTCCGCTGAGTCCTGTACCCGCAGTCGCACACCGTCTTCTGTAGGCCCAAAGGATTGCACGCTGCTGCGCAGCCTCACCGACCCGTCGTGATTTTTGATGTACTCTCTAGCCGCGTCGTAGAGCGCCGTGAGCGGCACACTCGGGATTCCCATCGCACGTGCTTCGCCGGACTTCATGGACTCGCGCACCACCTGCGCCGCATAGGGCACAGCGATACGATCCATATTTTCGCTTAGTGCGCTCACCAGTATGGGCTTCCAGAAGCGCTCGATTGCATTATTGGTTTGATGGTGACGGTGCAGCCAATCCTGAAACGAAGTTCCGTCATCTTTGGGCTGGCCCATGATCAGCGCAACCAGTCCACGTGAGAGCATAATCTTGTCCCACGCATTCAGAAATTTGAAAGCCAAAAATGAGGGCGTAACCTGAAACGGCGCCGGCAAAAAACTCGGCTCCAATACCGACTGTCTTCCACCTGGTTCGATAAATGTCATGCGATCAAACCAGCGAATTTTGTCTTCGATCCCAATCTGCTTGTAGAACGCAATCAGGTTGGTACAGAGCTTAAAGAGCACGTGCTGACAGTTGTCCACCACCTCACCGGTGCCGGGATGCTCATACGAAGACGCGCGCCCGCCAAGATAAGGACGCCGCTCGAACAAGGTCACTCGAAAGCCGTTCTCAGAAAGTGCGCACCCAGCGGCCAGTCCGGCCAGCCCTCCGCCGATGATTGCCACTGAGGGGCCGCTTCCCGCAAGATTTGCAGCTGGAGATTCTATGGAACTGTCAGAACGCATCAGAGAAGCCGCTTCAAGAAGCCTTTGATAAAGATGCTGAGCTTCTCCGGAAGCGTGAGGCTTACTTTTCGGGCGAACACATCGTAATTGAGGCGGACGATTTTTTGCAGCAGGCCGCGATAAATATTGATCAGCACCCACAACGCCGGCTGGCTGTCTTCCGAGATCAGATGGAGAAGGTCGTCACCGGCGCGGTAATTTTCAAATGCCCTCTGCGCTTCGAAATGCAACAATCCACGAAGACGCGAGGGATCGGTCATGGTCGCAAGGTCTGCGGGGACAATCCCGAACTGTGCCAAGTCATCCTGCGGCAGATAGACCCGCCCCAAGACTGCGTCTTCCTTCACATCACGAATTATGTTTGTCAGCTGAAAGGCCAGGCCCAAGCGCTCGGCCAGCGGCTCAGCAGCCGGATCTCTGTAACCAAAAATGTGAATACAAACCAACCCCACCACCGAGGCCACGTTGTAGCAGTAACGCTGCAGTTCCTGAAAGTTGCGGTACTGAATGGGATGTCGAGGATAGTTCTGGTCCGGATTTTCCTCTTCGACATCCATCGCCGTCCCGAAGGCCAGCTGATCGAGCAATCCCACAGGAATACCAAATCTCCGTTGTGCATCGACGACTGCCAGGAGCACCGGATCATCGGTGGGATGCCCGACCTGAGCAGCATGAAATGCATCCACCCATGTGTCGAGCCTCTGTTTCCGGTCGCGCGCTGAGAGCGCCGGGTCATCTGCAATGTCGTCACAGCGCCGCATGAAAGCATAAACCGCGCTCAAAGCCTGTCGTTTGCGTTTGGGGAGGACAAGAAATCCATAGTAGAAATTTTTAGCTTGCGAGCGCGTAATTCCGCGACAAACCGAATAAGCCATGTGCAGCTGCGATTCGGTGGGCATGAACGGGGTCGGAAATTGCGCAACGCTGCTCATATCAATTTATGTACGGCCGCTCGAGCTACCAGCGCGAATTTGCGCTGCTTTGAAATCACCGGACGCCGTCCCAGCACTGCATAGTCCTGGCGTTCGATGGCGTTCAGTATCTCCTGCCCGCCACGGCTGAACAATTCAATGTCAATCGCCAGTTCCCTGCTGACTTTACTCGCCAGCGGAAGTCCACGAGCAAACCATTCGCGAGCCCGCTGCACTTCGAAGTGCATCATCTCGCGAAATGCATCTCTATTATTTTTGCCCGCAATGTCTGCTTCCGTCACCTTGTATTTCCGCATGTCCTCAAGCGGAAGATAAATTCGGCCTTTCTCGTAATCAGCACTCACGTCCTGCCAGAAGTTGGCAAGTTGCAACGCAGTGCAAGTGTAATCGGAAAGCTGCTGACGTTCACGGTCGCAATATCCGCACAAGTAAAGCACCAGATGGCCGACCGGATTGGCAGAATATCGGCAATAACCAAGCAGATCATCAAAGCTTTCGTAGCGCGTGATTCTCTGGTCTTGGCGAAAAGCGGTCAGGAGGTCTGCAAAAGTTTGTTTGGGGATATCGAACTCGCGAACCGTTCCCGCTAAAGCCACAAACACCGGATGCCGGGGATCGCCCGCGTAACAGGCATTCAGTTCGCACTCCCATTCATCGAGCAACTGCAGCGAGGCTTCGCAATCACCGGTTTCGTCACCCAGGTCGTCGGAAATCCGGCAGTAGGCGTAAACATTGTAAAAATGCCGGCGCAGCTGCTTAGGAAGAAACCACGTCGCGACCGAAAAATTCTCGTAATGCGAGCGTGCCAGGCGTTCGCAATAGGCACATGCATCTTCGAGCGAAGGAGCGCGCGACGGGATGGCATACTCAGCCGGCAGATTGCTCCAGATTTGGTTGGCAGTGCTCATCAAGTTTAGCTCTTAGCTGTTAGCTCTTAGCTCCTAGCTTGACGCCAAGATAACGGAGCCAAGAGCTAAAGTCTAAAAGCTAAGAGCTTCTTCATTGCCCTGGAATGATCGCCGTTTTGATGTCGCCATTTCGATTCATCATGTGCTGGAGGACCTCTTGCAGTCGCGAGAGCGGCGCCTCGCCAGTGATGTAATCAGTTGGGCGAATTTTCTTTTCGGCGATCAAGGCAAATGCCTTGCGCACGGCGTCAGGCGTATGGTGGAAGGTGGCTTTCAATGTAACTTCCGAGTAATGCAAGCGGTTCGTATCCAGTTCGACCTTGACGCCCTTGGCGCATCCGCCGAAGAAGTTCACCGTTCCACCCTTGCGCACCATCTCTGTCGCCCAGATCCAGGCTTCCGGGCGACCCACAGCTTCGACCACAACGTCGGCACCACGGCCGGCGGGAGAGAGAACCCGCACTGCGTCAACCGGATCTTTGACCCCCTCGAGATGCACCACATCGTGTGCGCCCATTTTGCGGGCAGCTTCAATTTGCGACTCGCGCTTCACCACCGCAATCACGTTGCATCCCATGGCTTGCGCAACGTGCACAAACATCAGCCCTATCGGCCCAGCCCCAATGACTGCGACGGTGTCCCCAATTTCAACGCTCGTCTCGTGCAGGCCACGCAGCACGCACGCCAGCGGCTCAACCATAGCGGCTTCTTCAAAGGTTACATGTGGCGGAATCGCCAGCATATTGAGGTCAACGATTCGCCGCGGCACCCGAATGTATTCCGCGTAAGCTCCATTGTTAAAGAGCAGATCTTCGCAAAGGTTTTCCTGATGCCGGGAGCAGTAGAAGCACGTCTGGCAGGGTGCTGAGTTCAGCGCCACCACGCGCATGCCTTTTTTAAAGCCGCGAACGCCGGAACCAACTTCCTCGATCACGCCGGCTGATTCGTGGCCGAACAAAGCCGGTGGAACGATCATGCGGGCGTGATATCCCCGCTGATAGACCTTCAAGTCTGTACCACAGGTGAGCGCCACCTGCACCTTTACCAGGACTTCACCCTGCTCCACGTGAGGAATGGGTACTTTCTCAATCTTCACGTCCTCTTTGCCATAGAGGACGGCGGCTGTCATTTTTCCGTTCACTTCTGCTACCTTTCAACTCCCGGCTGAATCACAATTTTCATCGAATCCGGCTGCGGATGGGCCGCCAGTTCCAGGGCCGCTACTGCATCGGACAGAGGGAAGCGATGGCTGATCAGCTTTTCCAAAGCCATTTCCTGTCCCATGACGAACCGCACCGACTCTGCTTGCAAGTCCACCGAAGCGCTGTATGAACCGATCAGCGTCTTCTCCTCGACGCATACCGCCGCCGGGTCGAAACCCGCCTCCCCGTGCTGCGTCTGCGCAAACAGTAAAACTCGCCCGCCAGGACGCACTGCGTCCATGGCTGTGCGGATCAAACTATTGCTTCCCACAGCCAAAATGGCAACGTCAACACCCCGCCTTTCGGTCTGGCGGTGCGCCTCGCTGACCACATCAGTACTTGAGCTGTTGATGGCGTTTTCGAGTCCGAATCCTTTTGATATTGTAAGCCTTTGCTCATATAAATCGGAAGTTATTACCCTAGCCCGAGCACGTTTGGCCAATACACTCAATATGATACCGATGGGACCTTGGCCGATTACCAAAACCGTTTCGTCCGCTTCCAGCGCCAGGCGTTCGATCCCTTTCATACAGGTGTTTACCGGCTCGACGAATGCCGCCTGCTCAAAGGAAACGTCATCCGGTATGGGCACAGTGCCCTTCTCCACGATCCAGTCCATTACCCTGACGTATTCGGCAAACCCGCCACCGGAGGGCTCAAACCCAGCCGTGCAGCCTACCTTCTTGTACGTCTCGCACTGGGCAAATGTTTTGTGGCGGCAGTAATAGCATTCTCCACAAGGGATGTGGTGGAAGGCCATGACCCGGTCGCCCACCGACAACTGATTAACCCCTTCGCCGGTCGCGGCGATTGTTCCCGCGGTTTCATGGCCAAAGATCCGCGGCGCAGAGTGTGACCCGGTCGCTATTTTCTTAAGGTCGGTGCCGCAGATTCCGCAAGTGTCGACCTTCATCAGCATTTCGCCCCGTCCGATCTGCGGGACCGGAACGGTCTCAAGACGAACATCTTGCTTGCCGCGATAAACAGCCGCGGTCATAGTCGCAGGGATCTGCCTCGGAATCTGCTTTGAGGTCAGTTGTTGTGCGATGGCCATCTCAGGATTGATGCGGCGAAATTGCGCCTGGAATTATTGTATTTGTCAGTGCGCTTTCGCGCAGCCAGGCACATAAATTGTGAGATGCAAGTTGCGTGTTCCGAGCCAGACGAATCATCTTCAGCCAGAGCCACGGCCTAAACAGGAGAAACAGAACGAATAACTTTGTTTCAAATTGTCCATTGCGAATAAAACGATTCACTTCCGCAAGCTCGAAATTGACATCGTCTGAGATGGCTTTGATTGCCAAGAAAGGCAGGTTGTGGATTTGCGCCGCACGCGCCACCGAAGCGCCTTCCATGTCGACTACATGCGCTCCGTAAGATTTCGCGAGCTGTCTCTTTTGCGCCGCACCAGCCACGTCTGGAGAGCTGATGAGAATGGTGCGCGCTAACGGAGCCTTCCCCAATGCCGCGTCCCGGATCGCGGATTGATGACGGCTACCGTCACCAGCATCAATCACGACTGCAGGAAAAACTGTGTCGCCGACATGGAGTTCGGGAACCAAAGCCCCGGCTATGCCGGCCGAGATAATTATTTCCGGAGAATATTTCCTGATTACAGCCTCGGCAGCACGCCGTCCATATTCCCCGCCCATTCCGCCGCAAACCGCCACCGCGTAATCGCTCTCGTAAAAAGTTAATTCGCGACCTTCGTGACTCGACTTTACGGCACGCCAGCTCCTAACCAGCGGCTGAAGTTCGCGTTCGATGGCGGCGACGATGGCAATTTTGGTGGGCTCACTACTGCTAGCTGATTTTCTGACTGCATCAATGAATTCGTGCGGCGGACTGTATTCATGTGCCTGGATATAGTGGCAGATCAAAACCGGCGCCGCATACACAATGCCATTTTCGCCGGGTACACGAATTTCACCGTTGCCCCTCCGAGTTGGGTCCGTAGATGAATCCTTCGGTCCGTCATATTCACAGAATGGACACATATGAAATCCACGCATAAGGTTCACGGGATTCGCTTTTAGTCTCACAAGGCGTTCGAGAATCACCGGATCCACGGGTCCCTTTGTGAATGGAAACCTCGGATCAAGCCATCCTACGGCGAGCAGTTTTGGATTTGACTTCTGCCGGTGAGCGGAATCGTACGTGTAGGGTTCGAGGTCAGGAATGTAAGTCATTGTCCCGCTCACGCATACCCATTTCCCCTGAACCACTCCGCCGCACGCTTCAGCGCGTCATCGACGGCCCCGCCCTTCCATCCCAACTCGCGTTCTGCCTTAGCTGACGACACGAACATCTTCTTGCGTCCCATGCGAACGGCGTCGATAGTGGCGCGCGGCTCCCGCCCGCGAATTCTTCCGGTCACGATCTCATCCACCACGCCCGTCGCCAGCGCCAGAACATAGGGCACGCGGACGCTAGGCGAGGGCAAGCCGGTAATCGCGGCCAATTTGTCGAGAATTTGCTTCAGAGTCAGATTCTCTCCGCCCAACATATATCGCTCGCCGCTCTTGCCCCTCTCGAGCGCGGCAACGTGCCCCTGCGCGCACTCCTTCACATCAACCAGGTTAAGCCCGGTGTCCACATACGCAGGAAATTTTCGCTTGAGAAAATCAACCACGATGCGTCCCGTGGGCGTGGGCTTGATGTCGCGTTCACCCACCGGCGTGCTGGGATTTACGATCACCACATCCTGCCCGGCGCGCGCAGCTTCCATCGCAACTTGCTCGGCCTGGAATTTTGAGCGTTTGTATGGCCCAATCATGTTATCGAGCGAGACCGGAGAATTTTCATCTGCAGGCTGGCCATTCAAGGTGAATCCCATAGTCGCAACGCTCGAGGTATAAACCACGCGGCGGACTTTATTCTTGCGTGCCGCTTCAAGAATGGCTCGCGTGCCCTCGACATTCGAGCGATGCATCTCCTCGGGGTCGCGCACCCACAGCCGATAGTCGGCGGCCACGTGAAACACCACTTCGCATCCCGCCATTCCCTTGTCCAGCGACGCGGGATCGCGCAGGTCGCCCGTCACGCGTTCGGCTTTCACGTCGTCGATGTTTTTCGTATTGCTGCTGCCGCGTACCAGCAAGCGCAAATCGGCGCCTTGCTCAGCTAATGCGCGAGCAACATGGCTGCCGACAAATCCGGTAGCGCCGGTAACAAAAGCAAGCATGGGAAATCAGAGTATAACGGGAGAACTCGTGCAGTAAGTGCGGCTGTGCGCGGATGCCATCTTGTCATCCTGAGCGCAGCTTGATCATTCGCTCGCGAATGATCAAGCGCAGTCGAAGGACCTGCTGTTCATTCCAAAATTGCCACAGACGATTCAGGGTATTCTCACCTCGCCTGCCGTTTTGGTTGAACTCCTGCCCTCGGAAAGATTAGCCCACTTCTCCCAAAGTCTGGGAGAAGTGAGCATCCGGCACCCGGCACGAAGAAAATCGACAGCAGAGGCGTTCACGTTTCACCTGGTGATTCTTTTCCCACCGCCAGAATGAGGCTTTCGTCTTGTAGCACCACGAGACGCCTGACGCTGTCTATGAACCCTTGTGTGGACTGTCGCGGGTTTGGATGAGCCGACGGCGGCAGCAAACGCAGCTGGATTGAGCGCGGTGAGCACTGCAGCGGGATTCTTGTCGATCACGGTTAGCAAGGTGCGAGCTGATGCTTCCGGGATCCTCCGCCCTCCCTCCCAGTGTTTGATCGCGTTAAGGCTGAACCCAAACGTTTCAGAAAATCTGGCTTGCGTCATGGAAAGTCGACGGCGAATGGCCTTCACGTCAACATCCTGGGGCACGTGTGCCTTGAATCCTTCCTGCTCCCCGGCAAGAAAAGCCTCAACCTCGTTAAGCCCATCCATCATCTGCTCGAATTGCGTTTTCATGCTAGCCCCCATAGCTCTCGAAAATACTATCCGCGCGTTTCTTTAGCGCGTTGCGCTCTGCCATCGACAAGTTTTCTTTCTCATTCTTGGGAAAAACCGTGATCAGGAAAACCGGGAATCTCTCGTTGCGCCAGATATACACAACCCGTGCCCCACCACTTTTTCCCATTCCCTTGCGTGCAACCCGCACCTTTCGAAATCCGCCCGTTCCACGGATCAGATCTCCACATTCCGGGTCTGCCGCAACCAGTGCCACAATGTCCGCACGCTCCTCCTCACCGAAGAGCTTGTTGGCAATTGCAAGGTAAGTAGGCGTCTCGACAACCGTCTGCACAGCTTCCCTTGTACTCCATTGGACACCATATGTCAAGCAAAGGTTGTATGCCAGTGGACACCACTGGTTTATTTCATCGAGAGGATGCCCCAGCCTTTCTTTCCAAGGGTGGGTG
>JBOGLH010000207.1:0-14081 GCA_050746025.1 Terriglobales bacterium
CGGATGTAGGGCCGCTGGATGTTTGACCTCGCCAGCTCCGTCAGTTGCAAGCGCTCCACTTCCTTGCGCCGCGACTGCACCTGGCTCGACCGCGTGCCGGCGGCGAAACGCGCGATGAACTCGTTCAACTGCGAAATCTTTTTCTCGCGCTGCGCGTTCTGGCCCTCGATCTGTGAGCGGACCTGCGTCTTCTGCAGCACCATTTCGTCGTAGGTGCCGGTGTAAGTGATGATGGTTTCGTAATCGATGTCCGCGATATGGGTGCAAACCAGGTTCAGAAAATGGCGGTCGTGCGAAATGACGATCAGCACGCCTTCGAAGCCATTGAGAAATCCCTGAAGCCAGTGAATCGAATCGAGATCCAGATGGTTGGTGGGTTCGTCGAGCAACAGGGCTTGCGGATGGCCGAACAATGCCTGCGCGAGCAGCACCCGAACTTTGTGTCCTCCGGGAATTTCGCCCATTTTGCGTTCGTGCATTTCGTCAGGGATATCGAGGCCCTGAAGCAGAATGGCGGCATCGCTTTCGGCGGTGTAACCGTCTTCCTCGCCCACAATGCCTTCGAGCTCGCCCAGGCGCATGCCGTCGGCGTCGGTCATTTCCGACTTCGCATAGAGCTTGTCGCGCTCTTCAAAAGCCGCCCAGAGGCGCCGGTTGCCCATGATCACGGTATCGATTACGCGATAGCGGTCGAAGGCAAACTGGTCCTGGCTCAGGACACCCAGCTTTTTGGGACGCACGACCGTGCCCTTCTGGGGTTCTTCCTCGCCGGACAGCAGCTTCATAAAGGTGGACTTGCCGGCGCCGTTGGGTCCGGTCAGGCCGTAGCGCTTGCCGGGCGTAAAGCCGGTGGAGACTTCGTCAAACAGAATTTTGGCGCCGAAGCGCATGGACACGTTGCTAACTGAAATCATGTTATTAAGGGAACCGCGGGGAGGCCCGAAGGCGCGAACGCAGCTGCTCCTTATTAGGATATCACGGGGGGTTGGAACGTGAGGATTAGCTGAAGGCCAAGTCAAAATCCCCGCCCCTTCGACTACGCTCAGGGCAGGCTCTGTCGCACAATACGCGAGACAAGGATGGGGCACCCTGGACGGTTAGTGCAGAAGCGCGATTGTCAGCGGGTCGAATTCGCCGGCGAAATATTTCGTGAGCGCGTCGATGAAAACTTGATTGTGGGGCGCGGCTTTCGCGAACAGTGTCATGGACGAGCGGAATTTCATAGCGTCGATTTCGCCGAAGATGTTTTCAGCAGAACGGACCTCGATAGCGTTTATTAGTTGAGTGCATTCGATCAGCCGCGGCCCCAACACTGGGTGTTCGAGATAAGCTGCGGCTTCCTGCAGAGAAGCAATTCCAAAGAATTCAGAGTTCGCGCTGTGGCCCAGGCCTTTGAGCTGGGGGAATATGAACCAGATCCAGTGGCCACGTTTGCGCCCGTATTTGAGTTCTGCGATGACGCTGTCAAATACGGAGTGCTGCGCATCGATGAAGCGCTGCAGGTTATAGGGATCGTCAGAACGCGCTTGCATCATGGGGAAGAATAGCATTGAAGTAAGGCCGCCTAGCACGCCTAACGGAGAGGTAGGCGTGTAATCGGACATCCGGAATCGGCGTAAGGGCTATGCCTCCTGGTTTCGCGAAAATAGGGATATTTGCAAATACAGCGTATGATGAAGGAGATGACTTATATTGCTGAACGCCTCTCGAACCTCCGTCAGGAAATTACCGACCTCCGGAATATGAACGCCAAGTACTCCAACAAGAGCGAGCACGGACCGCTCGACCAATCGGCGCTCGAAACCCGCACCAATCGCCTGCGGGAGATTAAGCAGGAATTATCGACTCTGCTCGAGCGTCCTACTGACCCCAAAGTCTGGTGGGAGAAACTCCGCAAGCCTGCTCCGATCGCTTAAGAATTTGGCAAGACGCTGGAAGTCTTGGCCAGCCACTCGTCCATTTCTCTGTGGAAAATTGCAGCGCGGCAGAGTACCATCAGTCCGCCTGAAATTCGTCTCGTCTGAGAGGACGCCACATGATCTTTGGACTAAGCCTGCATGCTTACACTCAACTTCACGTGTTGATTAGTCTGATCGCAATTGGTTCTGGACTTGTCGTGATGTATGGAATGCTGACCCGCAAACGGCTGGACGGCTTGACCTCACTGTTTCTGGCGACAACGGGGTTGACCAGCGTCACGGGATTCGGTTTCCCGGCCACGGAAGTGACACCGGCAATCAAGTTAGGGATCATTTCGATGGTGGTGCTCGGAATCGCTTACCTAGCGCGATTTGTGCGGCATTTAGCCGGAGGCTGGCGCGCAACTTACGTCGTTACAGCAGCGACCGCGCTTTATTTAAACGTCTTTGTACTGGTGGTGCAGTCTTTTGAGAAGGTGCCTGCGCTTAAAGCCATGGCGCCCACTCAAAAAGAGGCGCCTTTTGCCGTTACACAGATTGCGGTTCTGGTGCTGTTTTTTGCGCTGACGATTCTGGCAGTGAAGCGATTCCATCCTGCAACGGCGGTGGCTGTAAAGTCTGTGGGAAAAGCTGCCTGATGTCGGTCTCTTGACGCGGGCAGTGTGAGACATCCTATTTACGTTCTTCGTGATTGAATCGCTTCGTAAGGTCCCTCTCTGGTCCGCCTTCGGCGAACGAGTTCGGGATGACACAGCAGAGTGGAAGCAAGCGCCAGCACATTAATCCCGAGCAGATCACAGAAAAAATTTTTGCGCGACATGCCTGCCGTCCTTTTCCGGGCAAGGCATAATAGAGGCATGTGCAGAAACATCAAAATGCTGTTCAACTTCGATCCGCCCGTCACGGACGAAGAGGTTCGGGCGGCGTCGCTGCAGTTCGTGAGGAAAATCAGCGGATTCACCAAGCCATCGAAAGCAAATGAACCGGCTTTCATGGCGGCCATAGATGAAGTGGCTGCTGCTTCGAGCCGGCTCCTCCATTCGCTTGAAACCAACGCTCCGCCCAAGAACCGCGAGGAAGAAGCTGCCAAGACGAAGGCCCGAGCCGCGGTGCGATTCGGCGACTGAGTCCCAAAAAATCTTCGACCAGGTCCTTTTTGCATATAACCCACGAGAGGGATCGGGCCACCGAGCCAATACATCCCAATTTCAAGATATACAGCGCAAACTAGATCAGGGACACAGGTGGATGATCTTCGCTCTGAAGCGCAGTCGCCGTCATTCGGGTCCCGGATCGAAGACTACAATCTTCGCAGTGGGCGCACCATTCTCTTGCTCCTCCGGGATATATATTTTGTGAGTGGCCGGGTCGATGGCCAAACTGTGGACTCGTTTTTGAACTGGCACGTCGCCCAGCTTTCTAAAGTGGGTTGCATCATCTTCATGAAATACAGAAATTGCGCCCTCATAACATGCGACATAAATACGCTTTAATCCCGCATCGAACGCAATCACATCCCCACCTTTAGCTTGAGGCAAAGAGACAATCGGCTGGTGCGAGTCTAGTCCGAAGACAGTCATTAGATCGTTGTCTTCACATGACAGAAAGGCGAGGCGATGCTCCACATCGAGCGCCATCCCATGATTGCCGCGGCAGTCGCCAACCGCATATTCCGCGACCTCTTTGTCACGTGCCGGATCGATCTCAGCGATAACATTTTTGTCTTGCAGATTTACATAAATTCGTTTTGAAACGGGATCGTACCTGGGATTGCCGGTTTCACTTCCAAAATGCAAGGTAGTAATAATTTCATCTTTCCTGGTGTCCACCGACGCTTCTGCGCGAGCGCGCTCATCGGAGACATATATCTTGTGAAAAGGCGGGGCATACGCAATTCCGTCGGGCTTTGACTCAGTTGGAATTTTTTTGATGAGTTTCATTTGATCAAGATCGATAACACCAATCTTGTTCTCTAGCCAGTCGGAGGTATATGCCTTTTTAACATCTGCGGCTATTTCGACTCCTTCGATGCCCGGCAGATCCTTAAATGTCTTAACCAGCTTGTTTGACTTTAAGTCAACCGCGTAGAGCAGCCCTGCTCCAAGGTGAGTGGAAAAGAGCAGATTGCGGGCGGGATCGATTGTCAAATAGTCGAATCTCTTCCCCTTCGGACCCGGCAGTTCGATGAGGGCGACTTGCCTGAGAAGGGGGGTATCGGAGCCGGGTGCCTTTACATCTGTGCTGGCGGCCGCCTTGCCCTGCGGCCCTTTGCACGCCAGCATGAACGCCGCAAGCAGCAGGGCAAAGCAGGAATAGGTGACGGAATTAGATATCCGTTTCATCATTGATCTACTTTTTAGAGTTGGTCTGATCGAGAGCGGCGCGGAGTCCCTTAGCAAGCTTTAGGGAATCGTCGTTCGCCCAAAAATGCATAAAGAAGAGGCGTGGCTGTTCGTCAAGCATGTGACTATGAATTGCAGTCACCTGAATTCCGTTCTGCCGGAGTGCTTTGATGACTGGATTGACTTCGCTACCCAGCAAAACGAAGTCCCCGGTGATTGCAGCTTTCCTTCCTCCGGTAGACTGGAAGTTCATGGCGGTTCCGACTCCCATGGATCCGGGGATCGGCATCCCCGCATCGCTTATCTTCTCCGACCGGGGAGCAACAACCTGATACACCCCTCCATTCACTTTGCCTTTATATCCAAGAACTTGCTCAATGGCCGCCGTATCCAGATCAATCGTTGGCTTGGCGCTCGCTGGCTGTGACGGCGCGGGCGTCTTCGTCAGTGCAATCACCTGCTTGATCGCTCCAGCCAACTTGACTGCATCTCCGTGACCCGCGATGTGCATATACATCACGCGCGGAGTCTCGTGCAAAAGGTGATTGTGTAGAGCGGTGACCTGTAGTCCATTTTCCTGAAGGGCCAACATCACAGGCGATACTTCATCTTCGGCAAGTACGAGGTCGCCCATCACCATTGCATCCTGCCCCGGGCTGCTGAAAGCGACCCACGATCCAAGAGCAAACCCTGGTTTGACTTGCACGCCATCTACGGTCACCTTAAGATCGCCACGCGGAAGTCCGAATTTGTAAGCTCCGTCAGCTTGTGCTTGGCCAGAGCGGCCGAGGGCCTCCTCCACAGCCTTGAAATCGTTCGCCGACGGTGTGGTCTGTGCCATTGCGACACAACTTAAGAGAAGGACTTGTAACAGTGTTGCTATAGGTTTGCTACTCATGATTTCCTCCTTGCATTGATCTAATTCCGTTGTCCAACGCGAGACTCTCGAACGAGGCATATTTTATCGAAGCTCAGCTGTTTTTTTGTCAATTGTTCTAAACACGGTGCCGTCAGACCGCCCGCAATTCCCTCAGAAGACCGATATGAAAGCGGCAGCATAACATTTCTTAGCTGGTGTTCAAAAACCCGAAGCCGAGGGTGATATCCCCAAAATGACGAATGCGCGATATTTAGTACAATGAATCCTCCGGCTGTAACCGTATTCTTCTGGTTGGGTTCCTTTCATAAGATGCTGCCTACACCAGCATTCCTGGCCGTTTTCCTTGCCGAGCACGGGCTTTCGCAATACGTCCGCCAGCATTTTTTTGATACGACATTCAAGGGCATTTACCATGCGAATGCTTTTGATATGGCATTGCTGATTCCGTATTTTGTAGTGCTGGTGCTGCTTGCCAGCTATGGTTTGCACCGCTATACGCTGGTTTATCTTTACTATCGCAATAAGAAAAACCAGACCATAGAACCAGCGCAGATGTTTTCTGAACTGCCGCGCGTGACGGTTCAGTTACCCATTTTCAACGAACAGTTTGTGGTGGACCGTTTGTTGCAGGCAGTCTGCCGGCTCGATTACCCGTGGGAAAAATTAGATATACAAGTCCTCGACGATTCCACTGATGAAACAGTGGTGGTGGCCCGCGAACTGGTGGAGCATTACGCCGCACGGGGCTATCCGGTCACATACATCCACCGCACCAATCGGGCAGGATACAAAGCAGGCGCGCTTCACGAGGGAATGAAATCCGCGGCCGGCGAATTTATCGCCATTTTCGACGCCGATTTCGTTCCGCCGGCGGATTTTCTTCAGCGCACGATTCATCACTTCACGGGCGAAAACATTGGGATGGTGCAAACGCGCTGGACGCATATCAATCGTCATTACTCCTTCCTGACTGAGGTCGAAGCCATTCTGCTCGATGGCCACTTCGTGCTGGAGCATTCAGGGCGAGCGCGCAGCAATGTATTCTTCAACTTCAACGGCACAGCGGGCGTGTGGCGGCGGACCGCGATCGAAGCTGCCGGCGGATGGGAGCACGATACTCTCACCGAAGACACTGATCTTTCTTACCGCGCACAACTTAAGGGATGGAAATTTATTTATTTGCAGGATGTAGAATGCCCGGCCGAGCTCCCGGTGGAAATGACGGCATTCAAAACGCAACAGGCGCGCTGGGCGAAAGGACTGATCCAGACTGGGAAGAAGATTCTGCCGCGCGTGATTGAGAGTAATCAGCCTTTTAAGGTCAAGCTGGAGTCCTGGTATCACCTGACCGCGAACCTGAGTTATCCGCTGATGGTGGTTCTATCGGTGTTGCTGCTGCCGGCAATGGTCATTCGCTTTTACCAGGGCTGGTTTCAGATGCTCTACATCGACGTGCCTCTGTTCCTGGCGTCGACGTTTTCGATTTCAAGTTTTTATCTGGTGTCGCAACGCGAACTTTTCCCGAAAACGTGGCCGCGAGCTTTGCTGTATTTGCCGTTCCTGATGGCGCTGGGAATCGGGCTCACCGTGACCAACACCATCGCTGTAATTGAAGCTTTGGTTGGAAAGCAGACAGCGTTCGCGCGTACGCCGAAATATCGGGTGGAATCGAAGAAAGATAAATTCCGAGCTGCGAAATACCGGAAGCGCCTGGGATGGGTTCCCTGGGTTGAAATCCTAATCGGTGGTTACTTCGCGCTTACTGTGATTTACGCCGTACAGAATGAAAATTATCTCACTGTGCCGTTTCTATTGCTGTTCGTGATCGGTTATTGGTACACCGGCCTGATGTCGTTACTGCAAGGGCGTTTTGCGGGATTGAGCTTGAGCGCATCTGAAAGTCACTCGAAACCCTTCCCGGTTGGGATTTGAATTCAAAGTTGGAGTTTGAATTTAAAAGCTTTCGACCGCATAGATCGCAGAGAACACCCAGAGTACGCAGAGACGAGCCAAGTACTTGCCCTTCTCCGCGATATCGGCGTTAACTCGACGTTCTCTGCGCTTATGCTTTCATTCCTGATGTTAACAATTGCCTCCGTCATCTGAATTTCTTTTCATTTCCTCAGCGCAGAGGTAGAATGCGTTTCGCTTCCATTGTGTTCTTCAGGAGGACCTCGTGAGCTATCGCGGTGTGGCTCTTGCATTTTGTTTGGCGGCTTTGCTGGTTGTGCTCCCCAGTTGCGGGAACGGGCACAGCGGTGAGACGTACATCTTAATTTCGACGAACGTCAAAGTGCCTTACTGGCAGAGTGCGTCGGCGGGATTCAGCCAAGCGGGCGGACGGCTGGGCGTGGCATATGCGTTCAACGGGCCGGACACGTATGATCCGGGCGCGGAACATACCACCTTCGAGGCTATTATCCAGAAGAAGCCGACGGGTATTCTGGTTTCGGTCGCCGACCCGGCGGTGATCAAGGATTCGATCGACGAAGCCATCGCCGCGGGGATCCCCGTAATCACCATCGATTCCGACGCGCCGGCCAGCAAACGCCTCTTCTTTATAGGCACCAATAATTACCAGGCTGGGCTCACCGGCGGAAAGCGACTGGCACAGGAACTCAAGGGCAAAGGCACAGTGGCGGTCTTTACCATGCCCTCGCAGTCGAACCTGAATGAGCGGCTTGAGGGCTACAAAGCTGCGCTCGAAAATTCTCCCGGGATCAAGCTTTCTCACATTGTGGACATTAAGGGCGACCCTCGCATCGCTTATGACACCACTACTCAGTTTTTAGCCAACGACAAGAAGGAACACATCGACGCATTTGTTTGCCTGGAAGCTTTGTCGGGAAAAGAAGTCGCGGGGGTATTGAACGATTACAAAGTCAAGAATCGAACTATTATTGCGATGGATACCGATCCTGACACGCTGCAGTGGATACAGAAAGGCGTGATCGCAGCGACTATTTCGCAGAAGCCGTACACCATGGCCTACGTGGGCCTGATGATGCTCGACAACTTGCACCATCAGCCTCCGAAAACTCTGGATGCTGACTGGGCGCATGACAGCTTCGCACCTGTACCTACGTTCGTCGATACTGGATCGGCACTGGTGGACAAGAACAACGTGGATGCGTTCATCGCTGCGAGTAAATCCATCTCGGGGAAATAGAAGCATGATGGCGATGCGAAGGATTTTGATCGGCCTGGTTGTTTTGTTGGCTGTGTCTGCGATTTCGAGTGCGATGGATCGCCAAGCCTCAGGTGACTATCATGCTCGTCGCGAGAAGCTTGCGGCAAAGCTGGATGGCAACGTGGCTTTGGTTTTTGCGCCGCCCGAAGCGGAGGGCCCGAACGATCTTTACGGCTATCGTCCGGATGATAATTTTTATTACCTGACCGGCTGGGCTGAACCCGGGGCTGCAGTTCTGATTGCGGCAGAGCGAGGAGCGACCAATAATAGTCCTGCGCGTCCGTACACTGAAATTCTCTTTCTTCCCAAGCGCAATTACTCGCAGGAGCAATGGACTGGACCCAAGCTGGGTCCGGACGATCCGAAAGCCGCACACGTCACGGGATTTGAACGCGTCGAGTCGCTCGATAATTTGCGCGATGAGCTGGTCAAAGTGATTCCGGTACGAAGTACGGTCTACACCGATGTACCCGCGTCCGGAGAAGATTCCAATTCGAAAGATCCTTTGCAATGGCTGCAGACGGCGAATGCGTTTGCGGTAGGGACCTCCTATGCCGATATCAGGCCGTTGCTCGGCTCGTTACGCACGGTGAAAGATGCGGGCGAAGTGGAATTGATCCGCAAAGCGACGGATGCTTCAGTGGCCGCACAACTGGCGGCCATCAAGGCGATTAAACCTGGCATGACTGAGCGTGAAATTTCGGCACTGCTGCAGTACGAGTGGGGCAAGCGGGGGTGCGAGCGTCCGGCGTACGCGCCGATTGTAGGTTCGGGGATAAATTCGACGGTGCTGCACTATTCGGATGACTCTGGAAAAATTCAAGATGGCGATCTGGTATTGATGGACGCGGCGGGAGAGTATTCGCTCTATGCTTCCGACATAACCCGAACTGTGCCGGCTTCAGGAAGATTTACCGCCCGACAACGGGAAATCTACGAGATTGTTCTGGGCGCGCAAAAGGCCGCGATTGCCGCTTTCCAACCGGGAGTGTCGCACTTGCAACGCAACCAGCCGAACTCGCTGCAGGATGTCGCAATGAACTACATCAATGCGCATGGGAAAGATCTGCATGGGCAGCCGCTCGGCAAATATTTCTTTCACGGCTTGGGACATTACGTCGGATTGAATGTTCATGATCCTGATGACTACTCGGTGCCGCTGGGTCCGGGCATGGTGTTTACCATCGAGCCCGGAATTTATATTCCGGAGGAGAAAATCGGCGTCCGTATTGAAGATATGTTTTACGTGGATAATAACGGGAAGCTGATTCGGTTGACGGAGTCGCTGCCGCAAACGCCGGATGAGATTGAGAAACTGATGGCGGGCAGGTAGCGTAGCATCTCGATGAGCTACGCGTCAGCACCGGATGCTCGCGGCTGCTTTGCGGGCGTCAAGGCAATGAGGGCGATGCCAACGACGGCGACGATGGCGAAGCCGAGCAGATCGCCGCGCAGGTCGTGGCGCTGTACCCCTTGCGTGATCATGACACTATCGTGAGCGAGCGTTGACCAGCCAGCAAACAGGACAAGGCTGCGATGCTCGCGCGGATCGCGGGCGGCGATCAGCAGGAAGACGCCAAGCGCAATGTAGATGCTGAGGATCATCTGGTCCTGCGGGTTGATCGTGGATGCAGCGCCGTCCCGGAGCGCTCCGGTGAGCGGGTAAAGACCCGCCAGGCAAAGTAATCCCGATAAGACCAAGAGAATCTTAAGGGCGCGTTCTTGGACCATGCGAATCCTCCGTTTGCGAGTGCCTTGCCCACGATAGATTTTCGTGCAGCGAAGAAAAGCTAAAGCAGAGGACACTGAGGCAATGCCGAGCTATATCACGGCCTGATCCTTCTGTCGAGCAAGCGGGGGAACGCTTTCTTTCTGCCGAACTCAGGCAGAACAAAAAACTTAGGCCGCATAGAGCACGGAGAAACATCCGCGAAGCTCGCAGAGAAACCAACTCAGGACTCAGACCTAATAAGGCGCGTGCTGCCAGCCGAACTCGCGTTTTGGTATCCTAAAGCATCGTGCGGATGATCTGGTGGTTTCTGATCGTTGCTGTCGCCGCCGGGGCTGTAGTTTGGGCCGCCTTGTCTGCTTACATTCAGGTGCGCAGGCGCTTGAAAAGGGCTGCCAACCTGCCCCACGATGCGGAGCACGGGCCCGGAGACGTTGGTACCTAAGAAAGGTGATTTGAATGTCCCTATCAGCGACACAGGTTGCGAGCCCGCGTAGTCGCGCGCTTGAAATTGCGACGCAGATTGCGATTGTCATAAGCGCTAGTCTCTTTGTGGCGTTGTGCGCGCGCATCTACATTCCGCTGCCGGGAACGCCGGTGCCACTGACGGTGCAGAATTTGGGAGTGTTGCTGGTCGGGCTTGCGCTTGGCAGTCGGCGCGGATTTGCCGCTCTGGCACTGTATCTGGCAGAGGGAGTCATGGGAATGCCGGTGTTCAGTCCGCACGGGTTTGGCGGAATTGCGCAGATTCTCGGTCCCACAGGCGGATACTTAATTGCTTATCCCTTCGTCGCGGCCCTTACGGGTTACATTTTCGAACGCGGCAAGGCGGCCTTTTCGCGGGCCGCGGTGGCTTGTCTCTTCGGCGAAATATTGCTATTCACGTTTGGGATTTCATGGCTGTACGTCTATACGCATTCTCTAGTGAAAGCCCTCAGCTTCGGCCTCTACTGGTTTATTTTTGCTGAAATCCTGAAGGTCATGTTCGCGGCCGGAGCCGTTCGCGGCTGGCAAGCTCTCACCGGGCGAGATTGATTCGCGCTCGGTTTACTCAGATTTCATCCACCTTACGGAGAAGCATAAGTGTCCAGCATTACCGCTATCAGCACTCGCGAAATCACCATAGCCCATAGCCCTGACTCCGACGACGCGTTCATGTTTTATGGGCTCGCGACTAATAAGGTGCAAGTTCCCGGCCTGCGGTTCACGCACACTTTGTGTGACATTCAGAGTCTTAATCAAAAGGCGATGCAAGGGGAGGGCGCGTATGACGTGACCGCCATTTCATTCCACGCCTACCCATATCTTCAGAATACTTATGCCCTGATGACTTGCGGCGGAAGCGTTGGCGAAGGCTATGGCCCAATGATTGTGGCGCCCCGCGCATTTTCACCAGATGAAATGAGACATAAGAAGATTGCCGTCCCGGGGGAACTCACGACCGCGTATCTGGGTCTCAAATTATTCGCGCCAGAAATCGAAACCGAAGTTGTTCCGTTCGATCAGATTATCCCGCAGGTTCTCGAAGGAAAGTACGAGGCCGGATTGATCATTCACGAAGGCCAGCTCACCTATGACCGCTCGGGACTCTACCGGATTCTTGATCTGGGAAAATGGTGGCTGCAAACAACTGGGCTGCCGCTGCCGCTGGGAGGCAACGCTATACGCCGGAGTCTTGGGCCAGAGCTGATTTCAAGTGTTTCTAACGCGCTGCGCGAGAGCATTCAGTATGCACTTGATCATCGCGAACAGGCTTTGCAGTATGCCATGCAGTTTGCCCGCGATCTCGATCCGCGCTTGGCGGACCGATTCGTCGGCATGTACGTAAACGAACGCACCCTGGACTATGGTGCAGATGGCAAGGAAGCGATTCGGCGGTTGCTGGACGCCGGGTATCGCAAAGGAATTATTTGGGTTGAGCCGAAAGTTGAGTTCGTGGAATAAGGCCACCGCCGCCGCTCAAATGGCCACATCATGATTCCCTGACCAGTTTGCAATCAGACAATCCCCAAACTCTTCTGATCGACGCCGACGATACGCTTTGGGAAAACAATGTTTATTTTGAGCGGGCGATTACGGACTTCATTTCATTTCTCAATCATCGCGACAGAACGCCAGCCGAAGTCCGCGAGATACTGAACGATGTCGAACGCGAGTGCATCGTTACTCACGGCTATGGCCTGCCTAGTTTTACGCGATCGCTGGTGATGACCTTTGAACGTCTCGCGATTGAGCCGATCACGCCGGCGCTGCATGAGACGATCCACGGATTTGCTCGCACCATCGCTGAGCAACCGGTGCGAATGCTGCCGCGAGTGCTGGAGACGCTGGAGTATCTTCGCGAACGCCATCTATTGATCCTGGTCACTAAGGGAGATTTTGCGGAGCAGTCGGGAAAGGTGGAACGGTCAGGCGTGAAGCATTTTTTTCGCGCGATAGAAATTGTCGCCGAAAAGAATGCCAGCGCTTATGGAAAGATCCTTCGCAGTCATCGCCTGACCGGCGAGCGAACCTGGATGATCGGCAACAGCCCTAAGTCTGACATCAATCCTGCCCTCGAAGCCGGCCTTAATGCAATTTTCGTTCCGCATGATGATACATGGGTCCTAGAGCATGAAGAACTGGCCGAAGCGAGGCCTCCTGCGCGGTTGCTGGTTTTGACAAGTTTTGCAGAATTAGCCAGGCATTTTTAGGGCCGGGTTGGCAGATACTTTGTGTTGTCTGGCTAGACTTGATAGCTATGAGCTGCGAGTTGCGAGCTAACACTACTCCAGTTCTTCATTCCGCGACGTATGCAATCTGGTTTTTGAAGATAAACAAGTTCGGCTGGCCCTCACGAGTCAGACGCAACATGTTGCGATCGTAATATTCGATCCACCCGTTAAGCACTTCCCCATCGACCAGCTTGATTGAGACCGGCTTCTTCTTTTCGACCAATGATTTCAGATGGGCGGCTTCTTCGTTGGTGGTCTCCGGCGGAGGCGATTTGGATTTTTGCGGCGAAGAGGGAGAGTCAGAAAAAGCCATGCAGGAATTGTACAAGAGAGCCTGCAGCAATAAAAAAGCCGATGCTCATTTAAGCATCGGCCCTGAGGTTAACTGCATTCTAGAAGTTCAGCTTCAGCTCGAACTCGATTTGGCGTGGAGCTCCTAGAGCGTTCACGCCGGAACCCAAGCCAAGTCGCAGATTGTTCGGCTGCGGGTTCATGGTACCGTTTGGCGATCCAGGCGAACCATCCAAAATGTTGCTGAATGGGGCGGCTGGGCCATCGAAGTTCGCAAGGTTGAATACGTTGAATACAGTGACTCCGGGGTGTAACTCTACTCTCTCTTTAACCTTGTATGCCCAGCTCAATCCGAAATCGAAGCTCTTGAGCCAAGCTTGACCGACAGCGCCGGGAGGAGCTAATTGGAGTGGGCAGACATTGGTGCCGCATCCAGAAACGTTCCCGCCGATCACGCCGCCCAGGGCTCGTAGGTCAGACAAGCTCATCAGTCCATTGTTAATGAGGACCTGACCTGCAGGTGTCGCCTGTCCCACCATAGTGTTATTGAAATTTGTGATCCGCTGATTAAGACCATTAATGCCGAACGTGCGTCCAAAATCGCCTACGTTTGTGCCTGGCAACAAGTCACCAGTGCCCCCGTTTGACACACCGCTGCCATCTCCAGTTCCATCCCCGGTGATATCAGTTTGGAAGATGCCGCCCGGGAGTCCGCTTACGGGCAAGGTAACATTCGACGCGAGGGGACTATCAAAGTGGCCTATTAGACTAAGACGGAAGTTAGCCAAAAGGTCGAACGTTCCCCCGAACGAGGGCTGATGGGTGCGATCAAGACCGTTTGGCCCGATATATTTGGACGGATTCGCATAGTCGGTGGAGAAGTTGATGTAGTCACTATCTCTCGCACTGGAGACGTAACGCGAGAACGAGTATGACACCTGCAAATTCAACGCCTTTGATCCTCGGAAAGGATTGTGGACTTCTTCTTTCAGGGACGCCTGTAGCCCGTTATAGAC
>JBOGLH010000208.1:0-15302 GCA_050746025.1 Terriglobales bacterium
ATCCGAAGGCGATCAGCTTGATGGTCGAATCGATCACCCGCATCTGCCGCGCCGCGTCTTCGGCTTTCTTGCCGTATTCCGTTGCCGTCATGTGCCCGATTTGCCACGGGCCATCCATCTCGTTACCCAGGCACCAGTGTTTCACTTTATAAGGCTCTGCATATCCATGCTTACGGCGCAGATCACTCCACAAAGTTCCTTTTTCGAGATTGCAGTATTCCACCAATGCCGCAGCCTGCTCAGGCGTCCCCGTCCCCAGGTTCAGGCCCATCAGAGGCTCGGTGCCGACCAGCTTGCACCAGGTCATAAATTCATTCGTCCCAAACTGATTCGACTCCAGCGTATTCCATGCTTTATCGAGTACGACCGGCCGGTCCTTCTTCGGTCCGACGCCATCCAGCCAGTTGTAGCCGGAAACGAAGTTGCCGCCAGGGTAGCGAATGATCGGAACCCTGAGCTGCTTGATCTCGTTGAGCACATCGGTGCGGAATCCGTTGGCATCCGACAATTTATTTCCCGGATCGTAAATGCCCTCGTAAATGGCGCGGCCAAGGTGCTCGAGAAAGGAGCCGAACATATTGCGATCGAGTGGCGAGATGGTGCGACGCGAGTCTATGAATATTCGCGATGGCTCATTCGAATTTGACGACTGGGATTGAGCGCTAAGGAATCGCCCGAGAAAAGAGTTGGTCGAGCAGGCTAGTCCTGCCGTTGCTGCCTGACGCAAAAACCGCCGCCGCCCTTTTAGAAAAGCCATCATGCCTCCGAGCTCGATTGAAATGAAGAGAGATGTGTGCGGCGAGAAGTTATCACATTTGGCTACCCAAAGTAAACGTTTACGCGACGGCGTTTCCCGCGCCCGGCGGCGTCTTTTGCAACTATTTTTTACCGCGAAGAAATAGTAGTGCCACCCTGGTCAACAACGTTTTCACCAAAACTCCCAGCTGCATCTTCCTGACGCACGGCGCCAATGACACAACGAAATAATCCGGAAGTTCGTTCAGCATTGTCCTTGAGGAACCCAGCAGTAAGCTTTATCATTCTGCGAAATGGAATTTGCGGACCGCGAGGCCATTCTTTCAGAGGACGGACATCAGCCCCGTTCTTCCCTCATTAATCGTCGCGAGCTTATCCGGGCGGCTTTATTCGCTAGCGCGGCCTCGGCTCTCGGAGCGCAGTTCTCGTTTGCGCAGGCAATCGCGTCCGGGCTTACTCCGGCGGCGCGCGACGAAGATGGCTCCACAGTACTCACGGATCCCAACTGGAAAGCTGTTTTCCTCAATGACCATCAAAATGAAACCTTGATTGCTTTGGGCGATGTGATCATTCCATCCGCCGACACTCCGGGCGCGACCGCGGCATTGGTCAATCGCTATTTGGATCTATTGCTCTCTGTTCAGCCGGTCGAGTTTCAGAAGCAATTCGTCGATGCGCTGGCCTTTATCGATACTGAAAGCCAAAAGCAGTTTGCGAAAACTTTCCCCGACCTCGCCCGCGGAGATCAGATCTGGCTTTTGAGCGCATGGGCCTATCCGTCTGATAGCGATCGCTGGATTGAAGGGGAAGGTAAGGCCGATCCCGGGCAACAACATTTCGAACGGCTCAAAGCTCTGATTGCGGCAGCATTTTACGGATCAGAAATTGGCTTGAAAGAACTCGGCTGGGATGGCGAATTTACCCACGGCCCCTACGAAGGCTGCGAGCACCAACCCGAGACTCACATATAAATTCATGGTACAAGACCCCCTACAACAGACGTATGACGCAATTGTCGTCGGCTCAGGCGCGACCGGCGGCTGGGCTGCGAAAAGACTTTCCGAGGCCGGACTGAAAGTCGCATTGCTCGAAGCTGGCCGAGCTGTGACTCCAAGAGAGTTCACCGAGCACATGCCGGTTTTTAAGTTGAAGTACCGCAACCACTCACCCGAGGTGCTGCGGACGCGCCCCATTCAGAGGCAGTGTTATGCGTGCATGGAATACAACTATGAATGGTTCGTGAATGATTTGGAAAATCCCTACAGCACGCCGGCAGACAAACCATTCACCTGGCAGCGGCTTCGTGTTCTGGGCGGCCGCTCGTTAGTTTGGGGACGTCAGAGTTATCGCCTAAGCGACGTGGATTTCAAAGCTGCCAGTCGTGACGGCTACGATGTCGATTGGCCATTTTCCTACGCTGATCTCGCGCCTTATTACGACATCGTGGAACGGTACGTCGGTATCACCGGCAGCGCCGAAGGCAACGAAATGTTGCCGGATGGGCAATTTCTTCCGCCCATGAAAATGAGTTGCGGTGAGGTCAGACTGCGCGACAGCGTTAAGAAACAATTCGGACGAACTGTCACCATTGGTCGCGCAGCGATTCTGACGCAACCTCACAATGGGCGCGCGCCGTGTCATTACTGTGGTCCGTGCGAGCGTGGCTGCATGACGTTTTCATATTTCAGCAGTCCATTCACCACCGTCAAAGATGCACTGAAGACCGGAAACTGCACGCTCATCACCGATGCGATCGTCAGCCATGTCGACATGAATCCGAACGCCAACAAAGCGCGCGGGGTTACGTTCATCGACCGCTCCACTAAGCAAACCAAAGAAGTTCGGGGAAAAACTGTAATCCTATGCGCGCAGGCGCTCGAGTCCACGCGCATTCTGCTGAACTCATCTACCCGCGAATATCCCAAAGGCTTGGCCAATTCCAGTGGGCTCCTGGGCCACAATTTGATGGACCACGTTGTCGGAGGTGGCGCCAGCGGAACCTTTGAAGATTTGAATACTCTCCCGAGTGCAAATCCTCCACACCGCCCTAACGGAATTTACGTGGTGCGTTTCCGCAACACGCCGACTACGGGTAAGCACCCGCATTTCCTGCGAGGGTACGGCTTTCAAGGTGGGGCGGAGCCTGAGTTCAACATGAATGCTGAAGGCCTCGGCGCTGATTTCAGAAAATCAGTGAAACTCGGAAACTATGGCGTTTCACTTGGCGCTTTTGGCGAGTCTCTGGCGAACTTCAACAATTTTTGCGAGATCGATCCCACTCTCAAAGATGCATGGGGAATTCCTGCTCTGTGCATAAGCATGGCGCACGGCAAGAACGAGGCGGCTCTGATGCGCGACTCCGCCATTACCGGTGCGGAAATGCTCGAGGCTGCGGGCGCAAAAAACATACGCCTCACTAACCACACCGAGATGCCCGGCATGGCTATACACGAAGTTGGCACTGCCAGGATGGGAGACGATCCTAAAAAGTCGGTACTGAATGCGTTCTGCCAGGCCCACGATGTCAGTAACTTGCTGGTGACGGATGGTTCCGGTTTTGTGTCATCGGGCTGTCAGAATCCCACTCTAACAATGATGGCAATTACGGTACGCGCATGTGACCATCTGCTGGACCGATTTAAAAGCCATGAGGTTTAGTCAATGAAAAACGTCTTCGACCGTCGTCAGTTCGTAAAAACCGGAGCTGTAGTTGCCGCCAGTGCCGCCCTGCCCACGCACATCTTTGCCGCAAATAAAAAATCTGTTCTCGTCTTTACCAAATCATCCGGATGGGAACATGACGTTGTGAAACGCGTCGATGGCAAACTTAGCATCGTGGAGCAGGCGATCACTTCGCTCGGCAGCAAGCAAGGTTTCAACGTGACCGCCACCAAAGATGGTGGAGTTTTCGACTCCAAAGATTTCCAAAAATATGCGGCAGTTCTTTTCTTCACTACCGGCGATCTGACCACCGTCGGCACCGACAAGAATCCGCCGATGTCAGTGCAAGGCAAGCAGTCATTCCTCAATGCGATCCATAACGGCATGGGCTTCGTCGGCGTTCACGCCGCCAGCGATACTTTCCATACATTACCGGACCCCCAGGACAATTCGAACCGCTACATCGCCCATGGAGACAAGTCCGATCCGTATCTGCGCATGCTGGGTGGAGAGTTTATAACTCATGGCAGTTCCCCACGTCTGCAAACCACAAATGTCATCGTCAACGATCCGAAATTTCCTGGGCTGGAAGGAGTTGCATCTCCTTTCAGCTTCAATGACGAGTGGTACTCGCTGAAAGATTTCAGAACCGATCTGCACGTGATTCTGACGCTCGACACAAAAGGCATGAAGGGCAAGCCATACGAGCGGCCGCCTTATCCAATGACATGGGCCCGCATGGGAGGCAAGGGCCGCGTGTTCTACACTGCCATCGGGGACCGTCCAGAGAACTGGTCGAACGAACTTTTCCTGAATCTTCTCGGTGGAGGAATTCGCTGGGCGATCCACGATGCCAATTCTTCACTCGATCACAATTTGACCCAAGTCGCGCCTGGTTATAACGTGATCCCGCCAAAGTCTTAGTAGTAGCCCTTGATTTTTATGATCGTGGCGTGAACAGCGTTCCAATGTGATTCGACATTTAAGCCAATGAAAATCCTACTTCTGGGCGCGGGCAAAACCGGTGCGCTGGTTGCGGACGTGGCACGGGAGCGTGGTCATGTCGTTACAGTCCTGCGATCGGCTGACAACGCCCACGGTTCCGGCCTGACGCCGGAACTTCTCACCCCCATTGATGTCGCGATTGATTTCACCACGCCCGATTGCGTGCTGGCGAACATCGGTGCCTGCATAGCAGGTAAGAAGAATATGGTTGTAGGCACAACTGGGTGGTATGCGGACATTCCGAAGATCCGTGAGGAAGTCGAGAAACATGCAACCGGATTTGTGTACGGCTCAAATTTCTCCATTGGCGTAAATTTATTTTTTGATCTGGTAAAAACTTCCGCTCCCGCCTTACAGCACAAATATCTGCCTCATATTTACGAACGTCATCATGTGCACAAGAAAGACGCGCCGTCCGGTACCGCAGTGACAATTCAGACTTTGTTGGAGAAGGATTCCGACGTTGAGGTCGGGGTCACATCCTTCCGCGAAGGCGAAGTGGTCGGCATGCACGAGTTGGTGCTTGACTCGACCCACGACACAATCTACCTGTGCCATGACGCCAAATCCCGGCGCGGGTTTGCTGAAGGCGCAGTACGTGCAGCGGAGTGGATTGCAGGCAAAAAAGGTTTTTTTGATTTCAAGGATGTTTGGCGGGAAGTGTAGCCACTCAGTTTTCCATCCCCTGCCTATTCGCGTTATCTTATTCTCATGCAGCTTCGCGGATGCGGTACCGCCCTTGTAACCCCGTTCCGTCAGGATGGATCGCTGGACGAGCAGGCATTGAAGAGTCTTGTCTCCTGGCAAATCGAGTCTGGGATCGATTTCCTGGTGCCCTGCGGAACCACCGGCGAAACTCCGACGCTCACTCACGAAGAATGGCTTCGAGTCATCGATTTGACGATTGAAGTCGCTGCCGGGCGCGTACCTATTGTCGCCGGCGCAACATCGAACTCTACCCGTGACGCCGTTGTCAAAGCGCAAGAAGTCGCCTCACGTCCCGGCGTGGATGCGATTCTGACCGCGTCTCCTTATTACAACAAACCTACGCAGGAGGGCCAGTACCAGCACTTCAAAGCCATTGCTGAGGCAGTGAACAAACCCGTCATTCTTTACAACGTGCCGGGACGCACCGGCACGAACCTGGAAGCCGGTACGGTAGCGCGACTGGCTGAAATTCCAAATATTGCCGGGGTAAAGGAAGCCAGCGGCAATCTTACGCAGATCGCGGAAATCTGCAGCGTCGCGAGTGAGGGCTTTTCTGTTTTGTCAGGCGACGATGCGGTGACCTTGCCGGTGATTTCGCTCGGCGGTGTAGGGCTCATTTCTGTCGCGTCCAATGAAATCCCGCGCGAGATGGCAGAGATGACTCGTATGGCGCTGAACAATGATTGGAACGGCGCGCGACAGATATGCCGCAAGTACTTGCCGCTGATGCAGGCCAATTTCATCGAATCGAGTCCCATGCCAGTTAAGGCGGTCCTCGCGATGATGGGCCGAATCGAGGAGGCCTACAGGCTCCCGATGGTTCAGGTCAGGCGCGACACACGTTCCAAGCTGCAAAAGATCGCAGCTGAAGCCGGACTGGTAGCCAAAACCGAAGCCACCGCTGCCAACTCACACGCATTTTTCGTCTATGAAAATTGGGCTTCAGGCCCACATAAAGCAGTTCTACATCGCTCGACCTGCGGTCAATGCAGCAATGGAAAAGCGCGCCCCGCCGGGCATTCGGCCAATCATGCACAATGGCACGGTCCCTATCCGTCGCTCGCAGAGGCCCGTCAGGTCACGCACACATTGCCGAACGTATTGATTCGCAGCGAGTGCAAGTGCATTTAACATTTCGTAATTTGTGATCGGGTAATTTGGTGCTTGAGTTGCTTCCTCGGCGATCTCGGCATTCTCTGCGGTTAAAAGCTTTTGTTTTCGCTTCCCTTATACTTCTCCTTCCATGAGTTTGCAGACAGAAATCGAACGATTGGCTTCTGCCGAAAATCCCGGTCCAGACGCCCGCAAGACTTTTCTGAAATTTCGCGATGCCCTTACTCGCGGCGAAATTCGCGCCGCCGAACCACAGGGCAATAACTGGAAGGTTAATGTTTGGGTAAAGCAGGGTATCCTGCTCGGCTTTCGGCTGGGTGAGATCACACAAATGGGAAGTGGAGAGTGCCTTTCATTCGTGGACAAAGACACCTTCCCTGCTCGCAAATTCACTGTCGCTGACAAAGTGCGGGTCGTGCCCGGCGGGTCATCTGCACGAGCGGGCGCGTATATTGCGCCGTCAGTCATCTGCATGCCACCGATGTTCATCAACGTGGGCGCCTACATCGACGAGGGCACCATGATCGATTCTCACGCGCTGGTCGGTTCTTGCGCGCAGGTCGGTAAACGCGTTCACTTGAGTGCGGCGGCACAGATTGGCGGGGTCCTTGAACCGGTTAATGCTGCGCCTGTGATCATTGAAGATGACGTATTGGTCGGAGGTAATTGCGGAGTTTACGAAGGCACTTTGGTTCGTTCACGCGCAGTATTAGGGGCGGGGACGATTCTGACTCGCTCCACTCCGCTTTACGATCTGGCTAACGGGGAAATCTATCGGGCTACCGATGGGAAGCCGCTGGAGGTCCCGAATAACGCTGTAGTTGTTCCCGGATCGCGAGCCGTAAACAAAGGGAAAGCCAACAATTGGGGAATATCTCTTTACGCGCCGGTGATTGTAAAGTACCGCGACGAAAAAACGGACCGCGGAGTAGAACTTGAAGACTGGCTTCGGTGAGTTAATATTTCACAATCGCAGCAAAGGACTTCGCATCCAGGCTTGCGCCCCCGACGAGCGCGCCATCGATTTCTTCCTGTGACATCAGGGCTTTCGCATTCTCCGGCTTGACCGAGCCGCCATAAAGAATTCGCAAACCGCTTGCGAACTCTTCTCCGAAAGACTTGGCCGCTTCCCCACGAATGAGCAGGTGCGCGTCCGCCGCCATCTCCGGAGTCGCTGTCTTTCCCGTACCGATGGCCCATACCGGCTCGTAGGCGACTACCAGCTTAGCTGCCTTTTTTGCCGACAGAGCATTGAAAGCGCGCATGCACTGACGCCGCAAAACATCTTCGGTCAGGCCGGCTTCGCGCTCCTCCAGAACTTCACCGACGCAGACAATCGGAATCAGCCCATGCTCCAGAGCGGCTTTCAGCCTTAGATTGACCGTGTCATCGGTTTCGCCGAAATATTGACGACGCTCAGAGTGTCCGATGATCACGTGAGTGCACCCGACCGCGACCAGCATCTGAGGTGCGATTTCTCCCGTGAACGCGCCTTCATCTTTCCAGTAAACATTCTGCGCGCCAACTGCAATCTTTGAACCTTTTGCCGATTCGATTGCGGCGCGAATATCGACGTAGGGCGGGCAAACTACAATTTCGTCGCGATTGTGATCAGAGACCAACGGCAGAAAGTTATGGAAGAACTCCTTAGTCTGCGATGGATTCTTGTACATCTTCCAGTTGGCGGCGATCAATTTCTTGCGACTCATTTTGAGTATCCTCGTTCAAATATTCTGTATTTTGATTAGCCCTTGGTTCACTGAAGGATCTCAGTCAGATTGTGCAGCGTAGAAATAACCGGCGGCCCCAGTGGCGACTCGCCTGTCCGGCTTAAGTGAATGCCGCGCATTCCCAACGAACGACTAGGGGCAACATCGGCTTCCAGGTCATCGCCGATGTGGACGCATTGCTCATATGAGTGCCCCGCTCGCCGGCAGGCTTCAAGAAAGATACTGGCCGACGGCTTGCCCAACCCAACATCCTCGGAATAAACCATAACCGAGAAATATTTCAGCAGTCCGGCACGCTGCAACTTTCCGATTTGCTGACCCCGGGCGCCATTTGAAATGATGCCAAGTTTTTGACCGGCCAGGCGCTGCAGACATGGTTCAGCGTCATCAAACGGACGAGTCAATGCCTCATACTCGCGAATAAAAATCCGGTAGCGCGCATCAGCTTCATCGTCGCTCATTTCCGGAGCAGCGAATACGTCTCTCATGCGCGCCCGCCGCTGCTCCCAAAGCGAAACTTCGCCGCGGGACCAACGGTTAAAGTGTTTGTTGAGGATCTGTTCCCAGGCTGCGGGATACTCGTCGCGAGAAAATGGAATGGCCCCCGGGAATTGATCGAAGAAAATAAGACTGGCCTCTGCTGAAGCGCTGGCATGGTCGATCAAGGTGCCATCAATGTCGAAGAAAATCATGGGAATTGTTGGTGTTTGGCAGAGATAAAGCAAAGCTCTAACGTTTATCGGTAAGTGCCCTGACTCCAGGCAATTCCTTGCCTTCGAGGAATTCGAGCGACGCTCCACCGCCGGTTGAAATGTGAGAGATCTTGTCTGCGACTCCGGCGGCGGTGACTGCCGAAACTGAGTCGCCGCCACCCACAATCGAGGTCGCTCCGGCGTTATCGGCGACAGCGCGAGCTACCTTAAATGTGCCCTTGGCAAATGGCGACATTTCAAATACACCCATCGGCCCGTTCCACACGATCGTAGCCGCGCGCGAAATCTCTTCGGAAAAAAGTTCGACTGACTCCGGCCCAATATCCAGACCCATCTGATTTTCGGGAATGCTCTTCACGGTCTGCGTCTTCGCGCCAGCATCCATCTTTTCTGCAACCACATGATCGAGGGGAAGCAGAAATTTCACGCTCCGCGATTTCGCATCTTGCAGAATCTTCTTTGCCAAATCCAGCTTGTCTTCTTCTACGCGTGATTTTCCTACGGGCTGGCCCTGGGCTTTGAGGAAGGTGTACGCCATTGCACCTCCCACGATCAGCGTATCGACTTTGGTCAGCAGGTTCTCGATTACTCCGAGTTTGTCGCTCACTTTCGCCCCACCCAATATCGCGACGAACGGCTTCTCCGGGTGCGACATGGCGCGCCCCAGATATTCGAGCTCTTTTTCCATCAACAGCCCGGCAGCAGATTTCTGCACGAATTTTGTAATTCCTACGGTGGACGCGTGCGCACGGTGCGCCGTTCCGAATGCATCATTCACGTAGTAGTCGGCAAGCCCGGCAAGTTGTTTAGCGAACTTTTCGTCGTTGGCTTCCTCTTCAGCGTGAAATCGCAAGTTTTCCAGCAGCAGCGTCTGCCCTTTTTCCAGCTTCCCGGCCATCTCCTCGGCTTCAATGCCAACGCAATCAGGGCAAAACCCGACATTTTCACCGCGCCCCAACTCTTTGTCGATCAACATGCGCAGGCGTTCGGCTATCGTTTTCAAACTCATCTTCGGATTCGGCTTCCCTTTCGGTCGCCCGAGGTGGGAAGCCAGGATCAGTCGCGCACCATGACGCAAGGCGTATTCAATGGTCGGTAAAGTTTCACGGATGCGGGTATCATCCATGACCCGGCCATCTTCTAGCGGGACATTGAAATCCACTCGCATGAGAATTCGGTGGTCGCTCAACGGCAAATCGCGAATGGAAAGTTTCGACATTTATTAATCCTTGCGAGGAGAATTCTAGGCGCCCCACCCTTCGCGGTTTTTCGAAGGGTGGGGTACCGGTGGAATTACAAACCTTTGCTTCCGATGAAATTAATCAGATCACGAACGCGGCAGGAGTATCCCCACTCGTTGTCATACCAGGAGACAACCTTGACCAGATTCCCCACCACCAGGGTGGACGGCGAATCCACGATAGAGGAGCGTGAATCGCCCTTGAAATCCGATGAGACCAGTTCGTTTTCTTCGTGTCCCAAGTATCCCTTCAGCGGCCCGCTTTCCGAAGCCTTTTTTAATGCGGCGTTCACTTCTTCTTTGGTGGTCTTCTTCTCGACTTGAGCCACCAGATCGACCACCGAAACATTCGGTGTCGGTACGCGAACGGCGAAACCGTCCAGCTTTCCTGCCATGTCAGGGATAACCAGCTTCAACGCTTTTGCAGCACCGGTTGAAGTTGGAATCATCGACAGCGCAGCCGCGCGCGCCCGCCGCAGATCTTTGTGCGGGAAATCGAGAATCACCTGATCGTTGGTGTAAGAGTGGATCGTGGTCATGGTTCCGCTGATGATCTTGAAAGTCTCATGAATCACTTTAACGATCGGCGCCAAGCAATTGGTCGTGCAGGATGCATTAGAGATGATGTTATGTTTCGCAGCGTCGTACTTGTCGTGATTCACACCCAGCACCAGGGTTACGTCCTCATTTTTCGCCGGGGCCGAAATAATGACTTTCTTTACCGGTCCGCGCAAATGCTTCTTCGCGTCATTAGCATCGGTGAATCTGCCGGTGGATTCGATCACCACCTGCGCGCCTACGCTATCCCATGGCAATGCGGCCGGGTCTTTCTCTTTGAAAACGCGAATGGTTTTCCCGTCCACCTGGATTGAGTCCGAGCCTGCGCTCACTTTATTGGGCAAATTGCCCAACACCGAGTCATACTTCAACAGATGAGCCAGGGTCTTGGGTTCGGTAAGATCGTTGACCGCAACGAATTCCAGGTTCGGGTCCTGCAAAGACGCGCGCAGAACATTCCTGCCAATCCTTCCGAAACCGTTAATGCCGACTTTTATAGCCATTTATCCTCCGACTTGAAGTTGAACCGCACTGATAAAAAATTATTTATTTGGATAACAAGAATGTTAACAGTCACACGCGAACGGCCGCAAATTGCTGAATTCTTCACTCTAATGATTGCATTGTGGACGTCTGTGATTCACAAGGGTTGTGAAATTCGCAATTCAAGCTCACCCGTCGATTTCGATTTCCAGATATTCATTCTTGCTATTCCAAAGCGACAACCGCGCCAAAAAATATTTGCGATTAATAGCTTCTTTTGCCGATCCGGATTGTTCCGGACTGAGGATCCGCCCTCTACCACTGAATTCCGGCCCGATGACTTTCCCTCGAATTGTTGAGGGAGCCACTTTGACGTTCGGGTTGTTGCGAATGCGTTTTGACTTGCCTGATTCGATTCGGGTCTTTACATAGACTTTATCGTCCCGTTCGGCGAACCAGACCGGCGTGCCTACACCAACTCCGCTTTTACGGAATGTCGTCAGGCAAATGTATTTTTGGCCCTGTATTTCTTTTGGGATCGGCATAAGCTACCTTGCCCTCTATCGCACTTTGAGTCTCAGGCTTTAGAATCGACACACTTGCACAAATCTTAAGTCGCTGGATGACTCGACTGATGGCTCACCAGCGATCCAATATGTTACAAGGCCACACATGCGTAAATGGATGCAGGACAAGCTGAAACGACGTAAAAAGTCTGAAGAGGCGGCGGCGACTGGGCCTGCGCCCCTGCAGCCGGCTTATTTTGAAGCCGCACCTGAAGCGAATCGACGCGCCCCGCACAGCGTTGAAGCTCCCGAAGAACCCGTTGCGAAAGCAGAGCCGCAATCAACTCAGGACCCATCTGTTCCGGTGGATTCACGCGAGCGCGACGCAACCGCTCCTGCAGATGGCGTGCGACGTCCGCGCCGCCGACGCCGCGGTGGGCGTGGGCGGAAACGTCCGGGGCAGCAGAATGCGCCGCAACAGTCGCCCACGGCGGATTCAACGGCCGTGCCATCTGCGCCGAGTGCTCGCTCAACCCCTGCCGCCGCGGCCGCTCAACAGCCTTCAAAGGGAATTGTGGTGCTCGCGGTTGGTCTTCCGGGATCGGGTAAGAGCTCATGGTTCAAGCGCCATAACATCACCCCGCTCTCCAGTGATGTCCTCCGTTCAATGCTTTTTGATGACCCTGCGGAACAGCGTTTCCAGGATCTTGTCTTTTCAAATCTCCGATCCATGCTGAAAGCGCGGCTCATCGCCCGTCGTCCTACAAATTACGTTGACGCCACCAATCTCACTCCACACGAGCGAAATAATTGGGTCAAGCTAGCCAAGGATTTCGGGTACGAAGCTCAGGCAGTATTCTTCGACGTTCCGCTCGAAGTCTGCATCGAGCGCCACAACCGCCGCGACCGCATAGTCCCCGAAGACGTGATGCGCAAGATGTCGGCAAAGCTGAAAGCCCCGACATTCGATGAAGGCTTCGCGAAGATTACCGTGGTGAGGGTGAAGCAGAAGGCGGAGTAGGAAGGTCTCAAGGTTTCAAGCTTCAGAGTTTCAAGGTTTCGGCTACTGCCCCCTAAAACCTCTGTGGCGTTCCTCTGTGAACCTCAGTGTCATCTGTGGTTAAGTTCGCTCGGCGCTAAAGTCAAAGTCAAAAGCTAACCACAGAGGGCACTGAGGTTCACAGAGGAACGCCACAGAGAGGGCATATCCTCCTCAGGCTTCAAGCTACGGGTGCAAATCGAATCCCGAAAATTTCCTTAGCTTCTCCACTTCAACGTCACTGGCCCCGTCATTGGATGCTTCATCTCTCCGCCTGTGCGCTTGGCTTCCAGGTGTGCTGCCTTCAATCCGAAATACCACTTGGCGGGACGGTCGGCGTCATCGATCAGCATTAAGTGCGGATTGTGCTTCAGTCCTTCGCTTTGCAGCTCCATGGTGCGGCGGTCCTGCTCGACGAATTTCGCGAACACAAATTTCAGCAAGGCCGGTCCAAACGGCACAAATAGAAAAATATTCCAGCATGCGACCACGTCAATCCGGCATTGAGCGCGTGTAATCGGCGTGACCGTGGTCAGTGACGAGAACCAGTACTTCCCTGCCCGGATGGTTTCGAGCCGCAGATTTGGCAAAACAAAATCAATCGTGGTCGTGATCGAATCGGCGTCGGCGTAGAGCCGCAGCAATTTATAGGGTGCGCTATTCGAGCTGGGAGTGTGCGCGCTCATACGAAAGCCGTTCGGAATAGGCTCAAAGTGTTTCTGCTTTTCGTGAATGCTATGCTGCGAGCGCCACCACCATGCCTGATGCACAAACGGCCCGTGCGCAGGATCCATCAACCCAATGATCCCGTGATCGACGGTGGAGGGCATAGCTGAGCTAAGGTATGCGATCTTGAACTGTTCGCTGAACGTCGGCACCGCTGGAGCGGCACGCTGCGGCTCATCGCGCCGACTGAATCCTGCGCCTGCCGGCCCAGGATCGGGTATGAACACCCAGATGAAACTGTCGCGCTCTTTGCAAGCAAAACTACCGGCATAGACGCGATCTATTTTGAGATTCTGATCGGCAGTAAGTGACGGAATCAAGCGGCACTGGCCGGTGGCTGCGTCGAATTTCCAGCCGTGATAACTGCACTCGACCTGCTCTCCATCGAGGCGCCCGCAGGAGAGCGGCATGCCACGGTGCGGACAGGCGTCGCGAAGTGCGAATGCTTTGCGATTGCGATCTCGCCCGATTACCAGCGGAATTTCGAGCAGCATGGCCTTTTTCAGTTCGCCGGTTTTGACTTTGTCTGATGGCAGCGCACGATACCAGAAGCCGGTAAGCATCAACGAATCCGGCGCTTCGCGCTTTAACATGTCGGGAGCAGCCATGAGAAAAGTCAGCGTATCACACGGCTGCTAAGAGTCGGACGATCTTGCGTGAAGCTCTTTGCCCGTAGGGTTACTTCGCAACAGCATTCGCCCGGCTCTCTGGAACCAATCGAGCCACAGCTTTTTCTGCGTCGGCAGCGTAGGGTCCGTGCGGAAGGATTTTCAGGTAACCGCGATAATACGTCACGGCGTCACTTGAATTTCCAGTCTTATCGAGGGACTCTGCGAGCCGGTAGGTAGCAATTGCATCGTCCTGCTTGTAAATCAAGGCGTGCTTGTAGCGCTCTATGGCAGCTTTGTAGTTCTTCCGCTTGAAATAGTAATCGCCTACTTCCACGTCCTTGGCTGCTTTGT
This sequence comes from Terriglobales bacterium, assembly GCA_050746025.1. Lineage (GTDB taxonomy): Bacteria > Acidobacteriota > Terriglobia > Terriglobales > Acidobacteriaceae > Gp1-AA145. The sequence continues at coordinate 14,201 of JBOGLH010000208.1, forward strand.
GCGGGTCCCACGGGTGCAACTCCTGCACGTCTGAAGGCGCCTCCTTCGCGTCCGCGACGGCAGCAGCGCTCATGGGGTGGTTTTTCTCGTCATCTTTCGGCGGACTTAAGTCAACCCGGTTGTCTTTGCTCGAACTTTCCTCGGTAGCTCGGGCCGCACTCTGCTCCTTGTCATCCTGGCGCGAGGCTTGAGGCACGGAGTCATCCTGCTGGGCTAATATCTGCGGCGCATAGCAGACATAAACCGAAATACAGGCGAGCACAGCAATGAAAATCCGGATACGCATAGCCCTATTTTACCCCGCTCTGGTGGGGAAATTGGCGCGATTGTGAGACGAAAAAAGCCGCCCCAATGTAGGGGCGGCTGTTGGCGAAGTCCTCCGGGGAGGAGGGAAAAACATTACATCGAAGGCGGAGCCGGATTTGCTGCTGGCTGCTGCGTCGTGGCGCCAGCGGTATTCGTCATAAGACGAATATCGACGCGGCGGTTGGCGGCGCGACCCTCGCGGGTCTTGTTCGGCTCTGCCGGCTTATCCTTGCCCAATCCGATCAAGTAAATCTTGTGGGCAGGGATGTTGTATTTCGAGCTCAGATATTGAATGACTGAGTCCGCGCGGCGCTCACTTAGGCTGTAGTTATAATCTGCGGGGCCGACCGAATCCGTACCACCCTCAACTGTGATGATGTATCCCTTGGTGTTCGGAACGGCGCTGGCCATCTTGTCGAGCTCGTCCTTGGCCTGCTTTGTGAGAAAGTCCTTGTCGAAGCCAAAGTGGACCGACGTCTCGCTAACGATCTTGTAGTTATCGAGGTTGCTGACTGCATCGGTCAGCACATCGACCCGGTGGACGGCATTGTTCGCAAGAGTCTGGGCCTGCGAGGCAGTCTGTCCGGCAGCTTGTGCCTTTTGATCTGCGGCTGCGGTACGGTTGTTGACGTCCTGAAGACCAGCTTGCGTGCGGGCGTCAACGTCTTTGATCGCCTTAGAATTTTTGGGCGGTCAGGTCATCGAGCTCATTGGTCTTATTGATAATCGGCGTAGTCTGTTCTTTAACGTAATTTTTGCTGGCGCAGCCGACTGTCGCCGCCATGCTTGCCACCAG
>JBOGLH010000209.1:0-4371 GCA_050746025.1 Terriglobales bacterium
GGATAGTCTTCTGTTGCTCATTTGGGCGGGAGCTTGAATCAAGGTCAGTACAACGATCAGGAGTGGGAGACATTGCCGCAAGACGCGGCAGTGTATGGAAACACTCGTCCTGGCGGCGCTAGAGTGCGCTTTCTGAACGAATCTCTCCGCCGAGTCAGCAAGAAAGGTCACTTCGTTCAGTGACCTTTCCGTGCAGGCACAGCGCGGGGAAGCAAGTAAGCACGTGCACCTACTGATGTGAGCGGCGTTACTGCACCACGTCGTAGACCCGGATTTCGGCAACTTGCTTTTCATGGTGGGGAACTGCGAGGTAATAGCGTTTCAGCTGAGGAACCAGAATTGCTGTCTTTGCGCGGAATGCAGTCGGAATATGGCCGATTTGCTCGTAATGATCCGGGTCTTTCTGCTCGAAGACGTCGATAAACTGACTTCCGGCGATGTATATACGCTTTTGGTCACGCTCGTAAACCATGTCGTCCGCTAACGCGGGCCCGGAGAGGGCAGTGATGATCTTGCCTGTCTCCAAATCCATCACAATGAACTTTCCCGGATCACGTGTGCCGATAAAGACACGGTGGTCAGGTTCGTCCAACGCAATGGTCGTCGGCTTTTTGGCCTGCTCGGCGGTGGACCAGGTAGCAAGCAGCTTGTGGCTGTTGCGATCGTAAACTTGTATTTCATTTTTTCCTCGTATGTCTATATAGAGGCGTGGCCCTGATTTCTCCAGCGCTATGGCTTCGATGTCGTCGGAATCGATCTTGATCTCAGCCACCTGTTTAGCATTGTTTGTATCAACGATCGCGATGTATGAATCGGGCCGGTGCGCGTCTTTGCCGGTTTCAGCCACATACAAGTATTTGGTAGATGGATCGTAGGAGCTGGAATCCGCGCCCTCGCGCAGCTTGACTGTCCCGACCGGCTTATAAGAGGTGGTTTCGTAGATCTTGAGCTCCCCTAAGTCGCCATCGACCACAAATAATTTCTTCAAATCCGCGCGGTAAAGCATCGAATGCGGCGCCTTTAGGCCGTCGATTGTGTGAATCAGCTTGCTCGTCTTGAGGTCGAATACCAGAACCTTTCCGTTTTCTTCCGCGGTGGAAAATAATCGGTTGCCAGCCAGATCGACGGTGAAATGATCGAAGTCGCCATCCTTTAACTCTGGTAAGGGTGTTGAGTGTGTGAGCTTAAGTGGCGTCTTCTCTGCAGCCCAAGTGGAAGCAAGAAGAACCAGAATCAACGTGCATATCGTGCCGATCTTTTTACTCATAATCCTCCTCGTTTAATTGCGACGGATGCTGTTATCCATTAATCGGGAGCGAAATGAAACTCCCATTAAATGAACATGAAAAACCGTTCAGTGCTGTTCGAAGAAGCAAAGTCGCGCAGGGCAACGCTTACTGTTGCGCCGTGCGCCCCAAATTCAAAGCAGCAGTCTGCTCCGCATCCGCCGCTTGCGGCGGCAGACTTTCCGCGTCGTCACGAGTCAGGTAGAAGTGAACCGCGGGAGTAATGACCAGCGACAAAATCATTGAGATAAGAATCCCGCCTATGACTGCGATAGCCAGCGGCTGCAGCATTTGTGAGCCTGCGCCAAAAGCGAGCGCCAAAGGCAGCATGCCGGCAATTGCGGCCAAGGCGGTCATCGTAATCGGCCGAAGACGCCGCCGGCCTGCCTGGATCATTGCTTCCTCGGCGGGGAAACCCGCGGATCGAAACTTTTGATCGGCATCGAGCAGCAGAATTCCATTCTTGGCCACGATGCCGATGACCATAATTAATCCCATGAAGGATGAAATGTTGAACGTGGTGCGCGTGATCAGCAGTGCGATTACCACCCCCGAGGTCGAGAGCAAAGCCGAAGCCAGGATCGCCAGCGGCGCGGCAAACGTCCTGAATTCAACCAGCAGGACGGTAAAGACAAGGATGACCGCCAGTACGAGGACGAAAACTAAATCGCGAAACGATTGCTGCTGTTCTTTGTAAGTGCCACCATATTCCACTCTAATGGATGCGGGCAGGTGGAGATCGCTCACGACTTTTTGGACTGCAGCAACACCAGAGCCCAAGTCGAGCCCTTCCAGACGCGCGGTAACGGCGACCATGCGTTGCAAATTCTCGCGCCGTATCTCAGTTTGAGGCGGCAATTGGGAAACGGTGGCCAGTGAGCCCAATGTCGCGGTGTGACCACTACTGCTGTTCAATAGCGTGTTCCGGAGAGCTTCGAGCGAACTGCGATTCTGCTGAGGGAAGCGAATGCGAAGGGTGTAGGCGCGATCGTTTGTGACTACGGGGGTAGGCGCGGGTTCTCCGCCTAGTACAGCAGCAGCATCTATCGCAACTTCTTCAGGCGTGAAGCCGGCACGTGAGGCGATTGAAGGATCGACATCAAAAGTGATTCCCGGACCGCTGATCGTGTTATCGATCCCGTTCAGGATATCGACGATCTTGGGATTTTTCTGCATTGCGTCTGCGATTTTCGGCGCCCACTCCCGCAGCAGATTGGGATCCTGAGCGAAGAGTTTTACCTGTATGGGTTCTGGCGCGCCGGTGAGGTCGCCGATCATATCTTGCAGCACCTGAATGAACTCAACATCCACCGAGGGCTCTTGGGTCGTGATCTTTGACCTCACGTCTGCCATTACTTCGTCGACGCCACGGTCGCGATCAGATTTCAATTTGACTGCAATGTCGCCCGTGTTGGCCTCAGTCACCGCAGCCAACCCAAGTTGCAGTCCGGTGCGGCGAGATGTGCTTTCGACTTCCGGAGTCGAGCGCAGTATCTGCTCTATGTGGGTGATGACGCGATTCGTCTCCTGCAGCGAAGTCCCGGCAGGGGTGATGTAGTCAACGACAAAACCGCCTTCGTCCATTTCGGGGAGCAAATCGCTGCCCAAGAACTGGTAACAGACGTAGGAACTGACGATGAGTATTGCTGCAAATCCCACCAGCCAGAACGGCCTCTCTAGCGCAAACCTGAGCCAGCGCTCGTAAAACTGGATAATGCGTCCGAAGACGCCTCGCATAGAGGCTTCTTCCATCTCCAGTATGCGCGTCATCGAGGTCTTGTCGCCGGAGTACACCGTCGCCAGACCACGCTTCTCTTTAATGAAGTACTGGCTCAGATTGGGAGTCCAGGTCAGAGCCAGAACAAGGGAGGTGAGCAAGGACACCGAGACCGTTACGGCCAATGCGCTGAAGAAAGTGGCGGTTACTCCGGTGATAGCGATTAACGGGATGAAGACGACAATGGGCGTGATGGTGGAGCCGATGAGCGGTACGGTGATCTCGCTAAGCGCGCTGCGGATCGCTTCAAACCGGTTCTCGCCGGCATCGCGGTGCAGCACGATGTTTTCGACCACCACAATGGCGTCATCGATCACCAGGCCGACTGCTGCCGCCAATCCGCCGAGCGTCATTAAATTGAAACTCTGGCCGAACAACTTCAGAGCAATGAATGTCACCGCGATGGTGACCGGAATTACGAGGCCGGCGACAAGCGAACTTCCCCAGTCGCGTAAGAAAAGCACCATGATGAAGCAAGCGAGAGCCAATCCCACGAGGATCGCGTCACGAACACTCTTGATCGAGTCACTTACAATCACCGACTGATCGTAAAAAGGAGCTAGATCAATACCCGGCGGCAGCGTTTTACGAATTTGCTCGATCTCAGCATGAACTTCGTTTGCGACCTGGACGGTGTTGCTGTCCGGCTGGCGGTTGATGTTCAGCAGAACGCTAGGCTTGCCATTCGCGGTAACAATTGTGTAAACCGGCTTTACATTCGGAGAAATCGATGCCACGTCGCGGATGCGTACTGGAATTCCAGTCTGAGTGGTCTTGATTACAATGTCACCGATCTGCGATGGGTTCCTAACCTGGCCGTTTACCAAGCCGAGGTAGAGCTGGTGATTTTCCTCCAGCAGTCCCGGGGAGTCCACCAGATTGGTGCGCCGTATTGAATCGAGAAGGTCGGAAACAGTAACCGAGGTCTGCAGCAATTTCGCTGGGTCCGGAACGATATGGAACTCGGGCTCCTGCCCCCCTTGAACGACAACCGTCGAGACTCCGTTTAGTCGATTCAAACGCGGTTTGATCTCGTAAGTTGCCATCTCCCAGAGATGGGTCTGCGGAATGTTGGAAGAAGTGAGGCTGTAGCCCAGGATCGGAAAGCTGGCGAAGGTGAGCCGGTTAGCCGTAAGTGTTGCAGTCGATGGCAATGTAGACTGCACACGTGAGAGCGCCGAATTAACCAGCTGTAAGGTGGTGACCATGTCCACCTTCCAGTCGAAGAACAGATCGATCTCGGCTGAGCCTCGGCTGGTGATGGAACGGACATCCTGCAGCCCGGGCACGCTATTCACCGCCTCCTCG
>JBOGLH010000210.1:0-6830 GCA_050746025.1 Terriglobales bacterium
AGCTAAAGATGTCGATCTTGTTGTTTGACGAGATCGAGAAAGCGTCCGATGCGCTTTGGCAGCTTTTACTCGGAATCCTTGACAAGGCTACGCTCACCATCGGCGACAACCGCCGGGTGGATCTCTCACAGTGCATCATTATTATGACCTCAAACCTGGGGGCTGGGGAGATGAGCAACCTTGTCGGGGGTGGTTTCGGGTTTGCGCCCAAGGCCGAGTTGGTAGATGAGGCATTTGACGAAAAGATCGACCGCACGGCAGTGGAAGCCGCCCGGCGCAAGTTCACTCCCGAGTTCATGAACCGAATCGACAAGGTTGTGGTCTTCAAAACTCTGCGGCCCGAACACTTGCAGCAGATCCTGGAAATCGAGCTGGGAATGGTGCAGCAGCGGGTGCTGATGGCTTCCGCGGCGAACCAGTTCGTCTTCTCATGCACGCCGAAAGTGAAGAACTTTTTGCTGCACGAGGGCACGGACGCACGCTACGGGGCTCGCCACCTGAAACGCGCGATCGAACGGCACCTGGTGTTCCCGTTAGCGAATCTGGTAGCTACCGGCCAGATAAGGCTTGGAGATTTCGTCCGCGTCGATCTGAGCCCGGAAGGTTCCTTGACCTTTGTTAAGGAAGCCGAAGGAGCGATGGTGCCCATGTTGATGGAGCGTTATGGCGCCGCCGCAAGCGCACCCAGCTTGGCCAGTCGCGCGGTCAGACCAATTGCCAAGCCGAAAGAGTTCACTGCCACACCTGGCAATGAAACCAAGTAGACTCTTGGCACGACAGCAAAAGCCCAGCAAACTGCTGGGCTTTTCTTTTTGGTGCCTACAATCGAACTAGCTTGCGGCTTAAAACCGGACTGGAGTGTCCGACCCACACAGACCGTCCCTATTTCTCGACCAGCAGGACTTTTTCTATCTCATCGATTTCATTCAGTTTGACTTCGATGACTTCGCGCATCGTCGTTGGCACGGTCCGTCCTACAAACGCGGCGTTGATCGGCAACTCGCGGTGACCGCGGTCGATTAAGACGCAAAGCTGTACCCGTCGGGGGCGGCCATGAGAAAACAACGCGCCCAGCGCCGCGCGGATTGTGCGCCCGGTGAAGAGCACATCGTCGACCAGGATGATGTTTTTATCTTTGATGTCGAATCCGATGTCGGATTTCTGCACCACCGGCTTCGGGCCTACCGTCGAGAGATCATCGCGGTAAAAAGCGATGTCCAGTGAGCCGATGGGGATTTTCGTGCGTTCGATTCGATTGATCAATTTGCCGAGTCGCTCGGCCAGCGGCGCCCCGCGGCGCTTGATTCCGACCAGCCCCAACCCCTCGACGCCGTCATTTTTTTCGACGATTTCATGGGCAAGACGCAGCAGCGTCCGCTCCATCTCCGACGCCGACATCAATTGCGCTTTTTCTCTCAGGCCGAAGTTATGCAAGGCGTTCTCGGTTGCCCTGAGGTTGCATGATACGCAGGCGTGAGGCGGGCTGCAAGGCGTTCAAAGTCGCGGCAATCCATCCCCGGAAGACACTCTCTTATGCCAGATGACAAGCAATGCCGAACCGATGATCATCAATCCGACGCACAGGCCGATCCATATGCCCAGTGCACCCCAGCCCAAACGAAAACACAAAAAATATCCCAGCGGTATACCGATGAACCAGTAAGCCACAAAGTTAGCCAGCATGGGGGTCTTGGTATCGCCCGCGCCGCGCAGAGCGCCCGTGGTCACCACCTGCACGCCATCGAATAGCTGAAACGCGGCTGCGACCAGGAGCAGCGTGGCTCCGACCTGGACCACAGCTGGATCTGGAGAGAACGCGCGCGCGATCACTTTAGGAATTGATACGAACACCAGCCCCGAACAGGCCATGAACGCCGTGCCTAGCATAATCGCGGACCATCCGGCGCGGCGGGCGCCCGCAGGATCGCGGCGTCCCAATTCTTGTCCCACACGCACCGCGGCGGCAGAACTGATCCCGTATGGCACCATGAAAGTGAAGGCCGCGCAGTTCAATGCGATTTCGTGTCCCGACAACTGCACCGCTCCCAGCTTTCCGCAAATCGCGGTCGCTCCCGAAAAAGCGCCAATCTCAACCAGAATTTGGCCGCCCGCCGGAGCTCCCAGCTTTAGCAACGCCCAAATTCTGGCAAGATCGATTCTCAGCGATGGCGTCGAGGTCGCACGCTGGGTCGAAGGACGTTTCCGTTCGACCCAGGCTAATGTGATCGCCAGCACCAGCATCATGTAAATGCGGGCAAAGCACGTGGACCATCCTGAGCCAGTAATTCCCTCGGCACGAAATCCCAGGTGTCCGTAAATCAGCGCCCAGTAGCCGACCGCGTTCACGATATTCGCCGAGATGAGTGCAAACATCACAGGAATCACTACATTAACTGCCTGCAGGTAACGCCTGAGTGCGAAATATCCCAGCAATGGCAACGTGCCCCAATTCAGCGCCGATAAAAATGGCTGCATCGGACCAACAAGGGTCGCACTCACTCCGAAACGCCGCATCAGCGCCGGCCAGAATGACACCGACACCATCAATATTGGTGTGAGCACAAGCGCGAGGACGAGTCCATTCAGCAATGTGTTATGCGCGTCCCGCAGGTCCTTGCGCCCGTAGGCTTGCGCGACGAAGGTGTCCATGCCGAGCAACAAGCCGGCGCCGAGAAAAACGAACACGTGATAAAGGCTCTGACCCAGGCCCGTGGCGCCGATGGCGATCGCGCTATCAGGCATGCGGCCGACCATGATGGTGTCCACCACGCCCATGCTCATCCATCCGACCTCAGCCATGATTAATGGCAGAGCAAGGCGCAGGGTGAGCCGGAAGTCATGCAGGCGCGGCGCGGGTTGAATTTCAGCGGGCATGGGTTGTGCGATTTTACAGGGCAGTGGCGTATCGGGGCACGCCTTGAGGCGTGTCGTAAATCTACCGCAACCGATGCGTCGGCACGACTGAAGTCGTGCCCTGATACGAGACTGGATCTCTTGTGGGTTTGTTTAAGACACTTCTCGGCGAACTGTCGGTCTTCGTGCGCCGGACGCGACTTTTAACTTTTCCACTTCTGCCGTGCTCAATCGCCTGAATTCCCCCGGCGGGATGTCCAGGCTCAGTGGCCCGTAGCGCACGCGCTTGATCTTTTCCACATGATGACCGATCTCCTCGAACATGCGGCGGATCTGGCGGTTTTTCCCTTCCGTCAGAGTGAGTTCATACCACGGATTGTCACCCTCGCGCACCAGGCGAACCTTGGTAGGAGCCGTATTCATTCGCTGCTCAGGCTTCGCATTCCGGGATTTCGGGATCATGTGCTTCGCATCGGCCTCGGCTTTGTTGCTACGTGGATGCTTTGAGCGATCATCATTACCTTTTTCTTCAGCATCACCGCTGCGATTCCGGTGGGCTTTGGACACGAATCTGCGTTCGACAGGAATCGACAATCCGCGCCGCAGCTTTTCTAATCCCACCTCATTGGGCGTGCCCGCGACTTTCACCACGTAAACCTTCGGCACGTGGGAAGAGGCTTTCATAAGTTTGTTGGAAAGTTCGCCGTCGTTGGTGAGCAGCAGCAGGCCTTCGCTGGCGTAATCGAGGCGGCCAACCGGATAGACGCGCGCGCGAATGCCACGCAGCAGGTCCATCACCGTGGGTCGGCCTTCGGGATCGCTGACAGTAGTGACGTAGCCCTTGGGCTTATTCATCAGCAAATAGATTTGCCGCTCAGGCCCCTGCAGCAGCTTGCCGTTCACGCGAATGTGATCCTGCTCAGGATCAGCCTTTGTGCCGAGCTCAGTAACCATGGTGCCATTCACCGAAACCGCGCCGGAGCTGATCAGTTTTTCGGCGCTGCGCCGCGAGGCGACTCCGGCAGCGGCGATGATTTTTTGTAAGCGCTCGGCGGGCATGTATAAAGAGCTTATCAGAGGGGGTTGGCGAGCGGTCCCTCTGTGCGATTTTCTCCGTGGAACTCCGTGTCCTCAGTGGTGGGAATTTTCAAAAAGCTTTACCACAGAGGTCACGGAGTTACACAGAGTAGTCACGGAGGTGCCGATACCTGGAATTACTGCACGCTCTAGCGACAACAAGCCGACCGAAAACCTATCAGAGTTAGGCGGTCTTGCTAGCTTCCACCTCACCTGGGTCAGGTTGAACGGCCGCCGATTCTGACGGCTCTGCTTGCGCTTGCTGACTTTCCGTCGGCAACAAATCATTTTGAAACGATTCCGCTACCAGCTTTTCGAACTCTTCCATGCTGGGCAGTTCGTTCACGTCTTTCAATCCGAAACGGAGCAGAAATTCTTTTGTGGTCTTGTAAAGGATGGGCCGGCCAATTACGTCCTTGCGGCCCGAAGTGGTGACCAGTTTGCGGTCGAGCAACGTGGCGATGACGCCGCTTGAATCCACGCCGCGAATTTCGCTTATCTCCGGCACCGTGACCGGTTGTTTGTAGGCGATCACGGCCAAGGTTTCCAGCGCCTGCAACGAAAGCCGGATCGGCGGCTTCAAACTTTTTGCGAACGCGCGCACCAGGTCATGCTGCTCGGGCTTGGTGGACATGCGGTATCCGCCGGCGATCTGCCGCAGTTCGATGCCGTGAGCCTCAGAGGAATAATCGGCGGCCAATTCCTCAATGGCGGCGCGGACCTGCGCTTTTAATTCGGCGGGATCAGCCGAGGCTTCCGAATCCCTCAGCAGGCTCACGATCTGGTCGAGAGTAATCGGCGTTTCCGCCGCGTAGATAATGGCTTCGATTTTGGGTTTAAGGCTCATAAAACAGTTGTCAGTTCTCTGTGGTCAGTTCAAGTGCATTGTCATCCCGACCAAGCTCATTGATCGGCTTTGCCGATCAATCTGCGCGCGGAGGGACCTGCTTTTCAGTCTCTCACGGCGAATCAAAAGCAAGTCTCTCGACTGCGAAGATCATCCGCTTCGCGGACGATCTTCTTCGCTCGAGATGACAAATTATTTGTCATCTCCAATCATCCCTTACCGCCGCTTGCTCAGCCATGATGGCGTCGAACTTGTAGTGCTTGCGAACTAAAATTTCACCGAATAATCGGTCTTGCCTTAATTGGATCGCTTGCAGCCGCACCAGCTCCAGCATCGCAAGAAACATGCATACCAGCGCCTGACGCGATTGCACGTTGCGCAGAAATTCTTTCAGCCGCAGCGGACGATCTTCTAACGTCAACCGCCGCCGCAGATATTCGATCATCTGCGAAACGGTGACGGTTTCTTCATCCACCTGAATCATCGGCCGGGTGCGGGCGCGTTCAATAATCTGCTGGAAAGTCTTGACCAGGTCGATGACATCGGCGGCCATTTCCGGCTCCGTGCCTTCGGCGTCGATGAACTCGCGGATGGCCGGGTTCGAACGGACCGCATCTTCAATCTGCTGCTTTTGCATCAGCATCTGAGCGGCTGACTTGAACTTCTCGTGCTCGATGAGCCGGTTGACCAGTTCGGCGCGCGGGTCTTCCTGCTCTTCAGAAGCGGACGCAGGGTCGCGCGGCAACAGCATCTTTGACTTGATGTGAATCAGCACCGCCGCCATGTAAATAAATTCCGCGGCAACGTTTACGTCCAGCTCGCGAAGCTTTTCGACATAGGCGAGGTATTGCGCGGTGATCTTGGCAATGGGAATGTCGTAGATGTCGATATCCTGCTTGCGAACTAAGTCGAGCAACAGATCGAGCGGGCCTTCGTAAACGCTCGAAACCGCGACCGAAAAAGGGAAATCGTTGGCCTCGCGTTTTTCGCCACCCGATGCAGCAGCAGGCACGGGAGCCGAAGGAAAATCGTGAACCACTTTGGCGTGTTGCGGCAACGTTACTTTGCTCCTTGGGTCTGGGTCGGCGCTTCTTAATCGAGCGACATCTTCATGGCCTCGCGTACTTCGTTCATGGTGGTCGCAGCCACTTTGCGGGCGCGGTCCGAGCCTGCCTCAAGGATATCCCAAGCCAGCCGTGGATCGTCCTCATATTTCTTGCGACGTTCCTGCATGGGCCTCAAAATCTGAACTAGTGAGTCGGCCGCCCAGCCTTTGCATTCAATACATCCAATGCCTGCCGACCGGCAGCCAGCGTCCACTTTGGCATTGGTTTCACGATCGCTGAATATCTTGTGCAAATCTCCCACTGGGCAAACGTCCGGATTTCCGGGGTCGGTTCGCCGCACACGCGCCGGGTCCGTGACCATAGTCTTGAGTTTCTGGCGAACGACCGGCTCAGGATCGGTAAGCAGAACGGTGTTTCCGTACGACTTCGACATTTTCCGGCCATCGGTTCCCGGCAATTTGGCTGCAGGCGTCAACAATGGCTGCGGCTCGGGAAACACTTCGCCGCCGCGGAGGCGATAAAACATATTGAAGCGGCGCGCGATCTCGCGAGTCAGTTCCACGTGTGGCACCTGATCTTCGCCGACAGGCACAAAGTCGCCTTTGTAGATCATGATGTCCGCGGCCTGCAGCACGGGATAGCCGAGGAACCCGTAGGTCCCCAGGTCTTTCTCTTTGATGTTCTCGCGCTGCTCTTTATAAGTGGGCACTCGTTCCAGCCAGCCCAACGGCGTGATCATCGAAAGCAGCAAATGCAACTCGGCATGTTGCGGCACGTGCGATTGAATGAACATGGTGCAGCGGTCGGGATCGAGGCCGGCAGCCAGCCAGTCCAGCAGCACTTCGACCGAATTCTGCTTCACCTGCGAAGTGTCGGTGTAGTCGGTTGTGAGCGCGTGCCAATCTGCAATAAAGAAGAAGCAGTCAAATTGATTTTGCATGCGCACCCAGTTATCGAGCGCGCCTACAAAATTCCCCAGGTGCAGC
>JBOGLH010000211.1:0-24683 GCA_050746025.1 Terriglobales bacterium
GTGCAGTTATTTCCGCGGCGGTCGCGTCACCGCGATTCACCAGCGCCAGCGCGTGCTTGCTGGAAATTCCGGCTCGGCCTTTTACATAGCCCTTGGTGAATCCGGAATTCTCCACCAGCCATGCGGCAGAGAGTTTTTTCTGTTGCGACAAAGCCGGATAGCTTGGCACCTGCAAGTTTCGTTCGCGTGCTCTTCGCAGCACATCGTCGAACTGCACGGTTGCAAGGACAGGATTCTTGAAAAACGACCCGGCGCTGCGGCTGTCGGGATCGCCGGCAGTAATCAGCATGCCTTTGCTGGCGCGAATTTCCAGGACAGCCTTTCGCACATCGGCAAGTGTGGGGGCTTCATTTCGACCGGCGAAATATTTCTGCAAATCCGCATAACCCAGGCTTGGAGCGCCGCCGACGCGCACTTCATAGGTGACTTGCAGAATGATGAATCGTCCGCGTTCTCGCATGTTGAAAATGCTGCTGCGATAACCGAATTCGCAATCTGTGGCATCCATCTCACGCACTTGTTTGTCTGTCAGATCGAAAACCAGCACCGAGGATATGGTCTGTGAAACTTCCTGGCCATAGGCTCCGACGTTCTGCACTGGGGTTGCCCCAACGCTTCCGGGAATTCCGCTCAAGCATTCCAACCCCGTAAGGTGGCGTGTTACGCAAAATGCAACTAAGGGATCCCAGTCTTCCCCCGCGCCGACTGTGAGCCGGATTGTTTCCCGCTCATGAGTGTGCTGTATCCCAGAAATACCCATCTGCAGGACCAGACCTGGCCACCCTTTGTCGGAGACCAGAACATTGCTGCCGCCGCCCAGAACGAACAGCGGAAGATTTCTGTCTTCCGCGAAACTGACCGCCGACTCTACGTCTTCGACGGAACCAGCACAGGCAAAATATCGCGCGCTTCCGCCGACGCGCAGCGTAGTCAACGGAGCAAGCGCGATGTTCTCCTGAATTTCCATCGAAGATAAATGTGCAGCCGACACAGCTTCAGTATGCGGCAAGGGAACCAGAGATTGTAAACGGACTCGATTCGCAGCTAGGCTTGTGTGAACATGTCTTTCATCTTGCCCAGGATGGAAGTGCGCTGCGGTTTATTTTCCACTTGCGCAATGCCCTGAAGTTCCTGCAGCAGCTCGCGCTGACGTTTGGTCAGCTTGGTCGGCGTTTGTACCCGGACTTCCACAAAGAGATTTCCTTTACCGTGCCCGTTCAACACTGGTATGCCTTTGCCGCGCAGCTTGAGAATGGTCCCCGATTGTGTGCCTTCGGGGATCTTGAGGGTCTGCTCGCCCTCGAGGGTCGGGACCTGGATCTCTGTGCCAACGGCCGCTTGAGTGAACGAAATGGGAACTACGCAATATAGATCATCGCCCTGGCGATCGAAGAAAGCGTGTTGTTTGACGCGCAGGACCACGTACAAATCGCCGGCCGGGCCGCCGTGAACGCCAGCTTCTCCCACCCCGGTGAAGCGAATTCGGGTCCCGTCCTCGACGCCGGCGGGAATTTTCGCGTCGATGGTTTTCTGCTGAACTGCGCGGCCCTCGCCGCGGCAATTCGTGCACGGGTCGCTGATTACGCTACCGGCGCCGTGACAGGTGGGGCAGGTGCGCGCAATACTGAAAAATCCCTGCTGATATCTGACTTGGCCGCGGCCTCCGCAGGTCCGGCACCCGGCGGGAGCTTTGCCCAGCGCGCTTCCCGAGCCGTTGCATTTTTCGCACAGCTCATGCTTTCGGTAGGTAATTTTTTTTTCCGTGCCGAATGCAGCTTCTTCAAATTCGATGGTGAGGTCTTCCCGCAAGTCGGCGCCGCGTTGCGAACGAGTGCGGCCGCCACCAGAACGATTTCCCCCAAACAGATCGCCGAATCCGAAAAATTCGCCAAAGATGTCGCCGAAATCCTGGAAGACGGAGGCGTCAAATCCGCCGCCCGCTACACCCCCGCCAACGCCCGCGTGACCAAAGCGGTTGTACATCTCGCGCTTTTCGGCGTCCGCGAGAACGGCGTACGCTTCGCTGCACTCCTTGAATTTCTCTTCCGCATCGGGATTATTGGGATTGCGGTCGGGATGGTATTGCAGCGCGAGTTTGCGATAGGCGCTCTTGATCTCCTGATCCGTGGCCCCACGCTGCACACCCAGAATTTCGTAGTAGTCTCGTTTTACGCTCGGCAAGGTTCTCTCTTCAGGATCGTGAATTTCGCGCGACTTTTACCATCGCTGGACGCAGCAGCCGGTCTTTCAGTCTGTAACCGCGCTGCAACTCTTCCAGCACCGTATGATCCTCGGCGTCTTCGGTATCCACCATTTCGATCGCCTCATGATAGCGGGGGTTGAATTGCTCCCCTTTAGCCGAAATCGGTTTCACTCCCAGCTTTGTCAGGGCATCCAGCAGTTGCTTGTGAATCAATTCCATGCCTGAGTGGAACTCTGACTTCTCGGGAGAAGTCTGCAGCGCTCGATCAAAGCTATCAAGGACTGGAATGATCGTTTTAATGGTGTCCACCAGCGCGTAGTCACGAAAATCCTGCTGTTCCTTTGCCGCGCGCTTGCGGGCATTGTCAAACTCGGCTTGCATGCGGGCCAGACGATCAACCAGCGAATCGCGCTCGGCGCGCAGTTTTTCTACTTCTGAATTACCGTCCGATGCAGGCGGGTTCGTACCTATCTCTTCTCCTACAGGGAGTTCGTGATTCACATCGAGATGTTGGTCTTCAACTTCGGTTTTTCCGTTTCTTGCCATAACTTTCACTCAGATTCGTTAAGAATTTTGTCGAACAAACGCGCAATGTACGAAACCGCGGTAATCGTATTTTGATAATCCATGCGCGTGGGACCCAGCACCGCCAACGATCCCATGACTTCGCCGCCGACCCGCGCCGGAGTGCCAATCAAAACTAGATTGCGCATGGAGGGCGTTGCCTCGTCGAGACCAATCACCACCCGGACCGCCTCTTGCTTGGCATCGAGATAGGCACCGAGTAACTCGACCAGCTTTTGTTTTTCGTCGAGCGCCTGCAAAAGTTCCTGCAAACGCTTTCGGTCTTGTTCGCCGGCAACCAGGTTGGCCGTGCCTTCAATGAATACGACTTGTGCCGACTCATCTCCGGAGAGCACGCCCTGCTTGTAAAGTTGCTCGACCGAGGTCATCAGCCGGTCATACTCACTGCGCTCTTTTTCCAGTCGGTGCGCAATCTCGTGACGAACTTTCTCGAGTGTCCACCCCCGGAAATTGTCATTGATGTATCGTGCGGCAGCGTCGAGTTCAGCCTGCGGCAGATCCAGCCGCATGACCCGATCTCGCACCAGCCCGGATTTTGTCACCACCACCGCCAGCACCTTCTGATCGCCAAGCCGCGAGAAATACACGTGCTCCAAAGCGTTTTTGGGACCGCTCGCAGCTACCGCTACTCCCACATTGCGGGAAATCAGTGAGAGCACATGCGAGGTGCGCTCCATGAATTCCTGCACATCGGTCACGCCCTGGAGCGAGTCCTGAATAATGCCGGCGTCGGTCTTTGATATTTCGGTCTTGCCGCTCAGTTGCTCAACGTAATAGCGGTAGGCGGCCGTACTAGGCACACGTCCCGCAGACGTATGCGGCTGTTCCAGGTATCCGGAGTCGACGAGATCGGCCATCACATTGCGAATAGTGGCTGGACTCAGTCCCTCGCGACTGGCGCGGGAAAGCATGCGCGATCCTACCGGCTCGCCCGTCGAGATAAAGGTCTCGACGATAGCAGTCAGGATTTCGCGTTCCCGGTCTCCGATATTTTGACCAGCCGACATATCTCTTTCTTTATTCTACCTGTGCTACTGCTTGTTCCAACATATTGCAGATCGGCAGTAACAACTTCGGAAACAGCAGGTTACAGTACTTTGGTAGCAGCAGCTGCTTTCTCGTATCGAGTCAGCGCCAGCCGCGACCTACTGATTAGATGAGGAATACCATCTATTGGATTTGAATGACCCCTTCAGGTGCAGCCGCTTTGATTTGCTCGATTCGTTCCTCGACTCGATGAGCAAAGTCAAAGAGCGCCTTGGCATGAGGAGAAGATTCACCTTCGAGCACTGCCGGGCGGCCTTCGTCTCCAGATTTGCGAATCTGGGGATCGAGTTGAATGCTGCCGAGGAAATCCACGCCGAACTGACGAGCGGTCTTTTCCGCGCCTCCACGCGAGAAGATGTCGATCTCGTTCTGGCAGTGCGGGCAGACGAAGTAGCTCATATTCTCAACCATGCCGGCGATGTCCACTTTCATCTGGCGAAACATTTCAATCGCCTTGCGCGCATCCTGCAACGAAACATCGGAGGGAGTCGAAACCACGATGGCTGCGGTCAGGGGAACAGTTTGAATTAACGACAACGCCACGTCGCCTGTTCCCGGCGGCAGGTCGACGATCAGATAATCGAGCTTACCCCACTCCACCGAACCTAAAAACTGTCGAATGATCGAGTGCAGCATAGGCCCGCGCCAGATCAAAGGTTTGTCTCCGGGATTGAGCAGGCCGACGGATATCACCTTCAATCCATGTACGTCGAGCGGGATGATCCGGTTCTCGCCCATTACTTTGGGTTGGGCATTGGTGCCGAGCATGAGCGGTACATTGGGGCCGTAGACATCGGCGTCAAGCAATCCGGTTTTGTGTCCCAGTTTCGCCAATGCTAATGCAAGATTCACTGCCAACGTGGTCTTGCCGACGCCGCCTTTACCTGAGCCAACAGCGACGATGGCATCAACTCCGGGCAGCGGTTGTGGGCCCGGCGGCGGCTGTCCGGGACGAGGTGGCATGTGTGCGCTCAAGAGATCCCCTGGAAGGAAAAGTCCAATCTCGATTATACGAGGTATGACTTAGGGGAGGTGAAGCACCTGGTAGTTTCTGACTTTGCGGTGAGCAACCGGGAACTGGATCGGGCGATTAATCTCGTTGCAATCAATCGCCCTCGCCATTTGTCTACCGAAGACTGCCCAATTTATCCGAGACCGGCAACCTATGCGGCCGGTCTGATCCGCCTGATGTTATCAGCCTCATTGGGTTTATCCGCGGGTCGCTGTTTGAAAGAATTTAAGCCCGAAGTCGCTCCTCCCATCGCCGCCAGCCATCCCAAAAAAAGGGAAAGAAAGCCGGTCCAGCCCAGGTCAGCGAACAGGCCCAGAATGTAAGGATTGTGCACCGTTCCATTAATGCCGGTCCCGCCACTCAGCGTCAGACTGCCAAGGACCGTAATAATCAGGGCAGCGATTACTGAGAGTCCGAACATAACTATCCCATGTGTCAATCCCTCGCTGCGAATGCTGGCTCCGGCTAAATGTCCAGTCACCCGGCCGGCTACCCACATTGCAATGATGGTGAGCACAATTGCCCAAATATCCATTCCAACGTTCATTCCCGATATCGGCTGTTGAGCATTGGGGTTTGCAGCGCTGGAGAATATTGCCCCTCCCAAGGCTCCAAAGACCGACCAGATCGCCATAAATGTAAAGACTCCCGCCCACACTGCTGACCAGTTTATCGTGGCTCGCAACGGGGCGATATTCAAGTTCTGATATGCAGCATCAGACATTTCACGCCTCCTTTTTGCTTTTGTAATTTCTCTGTAATCTGCGATGGCACGAGGCAGGCGAAGGGATGGCCAATTTCAATAAATATCGTTATACGATATAATTGACTAAGGTTTTTCTTGAAGAAATAGGGCCACAACCCAGGTTCGAGCTTGTGGCCCTTCAAAAAACTTTGGTTATCGAACTTACTTGCCGGCGGTTGCCGCCATAGCCTTGGGCGCTTCGGGGCGCGAGTTTTTTTCCTGTTTTTCAGCGGGCGCAAGTTGCACGGCGCCACGCAGCATAGCCCCATCTTCCACGCTGATGCGGCGGCTGATAATGTCGCCGGTGAGCGAGCCTTCGCTGCGGATATCCACACGGTCGCTGCACTCGATATTGCCCGTGACCTTGCCCATCACTACGACTTCCCGGGCAAAAATGTTGGCCCCGACCACGCCGTTCCGTCCCACGGTCACGCGATGGTCTTTGAATGAGATCGTGCCTTCAATACGGCCATCCACGTACAGCGACTCGCTGCCAGTAATTTCGCCCTTGATCACCAGCGAGCGGCCAATGGTCGCCTGCTCGATAGGTGAAGCGACGGTCTTCACCGGTGCAATCGGGTTAAGAGTTGAGGGTGTGAATTGCGGCCTGGGAGCGTTGTCCGTGGATTGCAGCATTAGAACCTTCCTTAATTTGTTGTCCGCGCGTCGCGGAGGATTCGGTAACGTGACTATGGCACAGGATTACCGAAGTAGGGCAGGTTACGGGAGGTGTGGTACGGCTGGGTTGACCTTAGGCGCGGAGTTTTTCGCAGGCTTTCGTGACTTGCGATCAGATTTTTTCCGCACTCGACTCCAGCTCTTCGCCGATCTTTTCCCACTCGCTGGTGCGCTCCTGCAATTCATTCCGGGATTGATCGAGTTCTTGCGTGAGACGGGCAGTCTCCTCGGCGCTGACAAAATTTACCAGTGAACTCTCGCGGGCGGAGATCGCGGATTCCAGCGTCGCAATTTCATCTTCCAATTTCTTGGCGCGCTCCTCCATCTGTTTGCGTTTGATGGGATTCATGCGCTTTGGCTTACTCGCCGCAGGCGCAGACGTAGTTCCGTTACCATTCGCTGAAGATGGTTTCTGTGCCGCAATCGAAACCGACTCCTGCAGCTTCTCGGCGCCGCCTTGTTTTCGCCAGAGGAAATCTTCGTAATTTCCGGGATAAATCTCGACTTTGCCACCGCCGATTTCGAAGACTCGCGTCGCCAGTTTGTCGATGAAATAGCGATCATGCGAAACGAAAACCACCGTCCCCGTATAGGCGCTGAGCGCGTTCAGTAGAATATCTTTGGCACGAATGTCTAAATGGTTAGTGGGCTCATCGAGCAGGAGAAAATTCGCGGGGTGCAGGAGCATCTTCAGCAGGGCGTAGCGATTTCGCTCGCCGCCGGAGAGCACGCCGATGCGTTTGAATACGTCGTCTCCGGAGAAAAGAAAGCAGCCGAGTAGGTTGCGCAAATCAGTTTCACGTGATGACGGAGCGACCTTGCCCAAATCGTCGAGAATCCGTTGATCGTGATCGAGTTCTTTGTATTGGTCCTGCGCAAAATAATCGAGATGAACATTGTGGCCCAAATCGTATTGCCCGTGCGATAGCGGTTCAATTCCTGAGAGCAATTTGATTAGTGTCGATTTCCCTGCGCCATTTACGCCAACCAGAGCAATGCGATCGCCGCGCTCGATCATGAAATCGACATTTGTGAAGACTCGCTTCTCGCCGTAGGATTTTGCGACTCCTTTGAATTCCGCGACAATCCGGCCGCTGGGCTTAGGCTGGGGAAAAGAAAAATGGATGGTCTTTTCTTCTTCCGGCAGTTCGATGCGCTCGATCTTCTCCAGTTCTTTGATCCGGCTCTGAACTTGCTTTGCCTTGGTCGCCTGATAACGAAAGCGATTAATGAAGACTTCGAGTTGTTCGATTCGGTCTTTCTGATTTTTGTACGCGGCCTCTAATTGTTCCTGGCGTTGAGTTTTCTGTGAAAGATACTTTTCGTAATTGCCGCTATAGGTCCAGATCTTTTTATTCCAGATCTCGACGATGCGGTTTACGGCCACGTCGAGAAAATACCGGTCATGCGAAATGAGCACCAGCGCGAAGGGATATTCGGCGAGATATTGCTCCAGCCAGTTGCGCGATTCAAGATCAAGGTGGTTGGTCGGCTCGTCCAGCAGCAGAAGATTGGGTTTCTGTAGCAGCAGTTTCGCCAGCGAGATTCGCATCTGCCACCCGCCGGAAAATTCATCGGTCTGCCGGTTCCAATCTTCCGGCCCAAAGCCTAAACCGGCAAGCACCGCCCCCACCTGCGCGTCGATTGCATAACCGTCATGCACGCGAAATTCATGCTCAATCTGGTGATAGCGTTCGGCAACCTGCTCGTACTCGGCTGAAGTATGGTCGGTTTCCGCCATGCGAGAAGTGAGTTGCTCGAGTTCTTTCTCCATATCGCGCAGACGAGAAAATACCGACATGCATTCAGCGAAAACTGTGCGTCCGGTAAGGGTGAGACCATCTTGCGGAAGGTATCCGGCACTGATGCCTTTCGCTACAGAGACGCTGCCGTAATCCAGCGTTTCCGTGCCTGCCAAAATCTTCAAAAATGTTGATTTGCCGGTCCCGTTAGCGCCTACGAGGCCAAGCCTGTCGCGCGGTGTGATCAGAAGATCAACGCCATCGAAGAGCAGTTTGTGTCCATAGCGTTTTCCGCCAGCATTGAGTTGAATCATTTAGGTCGTTCGTCGTTCGTCGTTGGCCTTCATCTGCAACCGGCAGGGGACAAAACGACAGCATTGTTACTTCTATTTTCTCACGGAGCGGCGAGGGGAGAGATAGGGATGGCTTTTCAAACCATTAACCACAAAGGGCACGAAGGTTCACGAAGGAAACTGAGGCCATTAAGCAAAAATGGTGAATCCTGACAGTCGCCCGCTCTGGGTTTCCTTCGTGTTACTTCGTGTCCTTCGTGGTTAGGGCTTTGATGGCGACTTTAGCCGCCAATTCAGCTAGCGTACTCGCGTTCGGTGGTGCGCATGCTGTGCAGGATGGTGGAAAGAACAATCTCGTCCCCAGCCGCGGTGTTGATCATCACGTGATAGAGCGAACGGGTGGGCCAGTCGGCGCCGAAATAATGCTTCACGAAAAGAATACGCTCGCGGTCTACGGTATCGACCAGGTCTTCGGCGTCTTTTAGGTTCCTTCCCAGGCTCTGAATGCGGCGCAGTTTTTCCGCGCGCGGCGCGTAAAGAAATACGTGAAACGCGTCATCGCGTTCTCGCAAAAAATACGGTGCGCCGCGGCCTACGATCACGCAATTGCCCTGTTCAGCGATGTTGCACATGACTTCTTCGCCGACCTCAACCATGCGGTCGGGACCGAATGGCTGGTGCGAGAGGTCGGCGCTGCGTTCGTAGCTGCCGCGCCAGAAGACCTTTACTAATCGTTGAAATGTGCTGTCGACTCGTTCTTCGCACATTGAAACTGAAGAGGGGTCAACGTTTGCGACCCGGGCGATCTCAGCGGTCAAGTCGCGGTCCCAGAGTTTCCATCCGAGTTTTGAGGCCAGCTTACGGGCGATTTCTGCGGCCCCGCAACCATACTCGCGTTCGATGGTGATGACCCGATACATTTTGACCGCCTTGAAATGACTGTAACCGCGTGATCCCGCGAGCCACTTTATCGCAACCAGACCTTCGGTTCAACCGACATTCCGGGGCGCAGATCATGCGCTCTGGTTTCGCCCTGATCGAAGGTGATTTTCACCGGAATGCGCTGAACGACTTTTACGAAATTCCCGGTCGCGTTCTCCGGAGGCAGCAGGCTGGTAATCGCGCCGCTGGCCCCGGCAAAACTTTGCACGTGCCCTTTGTAATCGTTGCCGGTGGTATCGACATGAATAGTGACTGGTTGGTTCACTCTCATATGACGCAGCTGAGTCTCTTTGAAGTTGGCCGTGACCCATATGTCATCCAGGTTGATGATGCGCATCAGTTCCTGCCCAGGCTGCACGTTCTGCCCGGCCTCAACCGTGCGATTGGTAACCACCCCATTCACCGGCGCTGTGATGGAGGTATATTGCAGATTCAATTTTGCCGCGTCGAGTTCGGCTTTCTTTTGTTCGACTAGCGCCTCGGCAGATTGCGCGCGGGAACGAGTGACGGCCACTTGCTGGGGGGCGGTTTGCGCCGACCGCAAGTTCGCTTGCGCCTGCAGAACCCGGCTCTGGGCGGCCTTTACCTGCTGTTGTGCGGCGGCAACCCCGGCGCGGGCCGCGTCAACTCCCGCAGCGCCCGCCTGCGACGCAGCATAGGCTTGATCGTATTGCTGCTGTGAGATTTCCTGTTTTGAGACCAATTGTTTGTAACGCGCCAGATCATTTTGCGCCTTAACGTTATTGGCGTCCGCCTGCATCAGTTGAGCATTGGCAACCTCGATCTGTTGCTTCCCCGCGAGCAAGCTGGCTTGGGCCGCTTCCACCTCGGCTTGTGCCGCGGAGAGCTGGCCCCCTGCGCTCGCTGTTGTGATTGGAATACCAACCCCTGCGCTTTTAGCTGCGGCTACTGCGTTGTCATAATCGGCTTGTGCGCGCGCTACAAGAACCTGGTAATCAGAAGGATCGATCTGCACCACTGCCTGACCCGCCTGCACGTACTGGTTGTCCGTTACGAGAAGCTTCTCCACGTGTCCTGAAACCCGGGCGCTTACGGGATTGAGATGACCATCAATCTGCGCGTCATCGGTGGATTCGTAGCTGTTGAAATACCGCCATAGAAAGAAACCGGCAACCAGCAGTACCACTACTCCAATTATGAGGAACATGCGAAAACGTGGATTGCGCGAGCGGAAATCACGCCACTTCATGTCCCGGTCAGAAAGAGCAGGTCTTCCTTGGGGCGTTTGCCCCGGAGCCGCCGGAGTTGGTGACGCCACGCTTTGGGGGCCCGGCGCTGCTGGCGCCACTATCTGTGGTCGCTCTTGAGTCTCAGGTTGCTGTGCCATAGCTCACTTGTTTTTACCTTCCAGATATTGTTTCACGCCTTGCTCGGCAAAGCCTATGGCCCGTGCCAGTAGCACCTTCGCCACATTGTGGGCATAAAGGCTGCTGATGTAATTCTCGTTCGCTGAGGCCACCGCATCCTGCGCTTCGATCACCTCAAGATTATCTGCCACCCCGGCACTGAACCGGTCTCGCGCCTGTACCAGGGTTTGGTTAGCAAGGTCCAGCGCCGAGCGTGCGACCTGCACCTGATCGTTTGCTGCCGAGAGGTCGAGTAGCGCGCTGCGGATATCGTAATCAATTTGCGCTCTTAGACTCTCCAGCTGTTGCCGGCTTTGCCTGAGAGTGGCTTCCGCCTGCAGGGCATCGGCGTGCGCGCGCCCACCTGCAAATATCGGGATCGCAAGAGTGGCGCCGGCCAGGAATACGCCGTGCGAGTCGCCGACGTTCACTCCGGCAGCGCCATAATTCCCGGAGATGTCGAGCGTGGGAAGATGTTCAGCCGTCGCCGCCCGCCGGAACTGCTCTGCCGCGCGAACCTCTTGCGCGGCTGCCTGATAATCGGCGCGTCCCATATATGCCCGCTGCAGGGCCTGCTCTACAGTCATAGGAGTCAGCGGCTTATAAGGCGCCTGATCGGTGAGATTAAATTCTTGTCCAGGAGGCAATCCTATGGTGCGAGCCAGAACCAGTTTCTGTTTCGCATAATTATTCCGAGCCACAATCAGTTGTTGCTGGCGGGTTTGAAATTCCACTTGTGCGCGCAGGGTGTCAATTGCGGGAGAGACGCCGGCAGCCTGTTGGTCCTGCGCTTTATTGAATAGCGCTTGTGCAGTCTCCAATTCAGCCTGGGCGGCATCAACGCGGGCGGCTGCGGAGATGCTTAGCAGATACTCATTGCCGGTAGCCAGGACCACCATCTCGCGGGCATCGTTGTATCTGTAGCGGGCCGCGACTTCGTTCGCCCTTGCTCCCCGTTCCCGCTGAATGGAATGCCAATCGAACAGCGGAGCGCTCAAATAAACGCGGGCATCGAAAGTGCCGATCGGGCCTATGACCGGCGTCACTCCGGGAAAATTGAACCTGAATCCGAGGGCCGCGAGATCGATTTGCTGCGCACTCTGGTTTGCTGATGCACTGAGGTTGGGCAGAAGATGGCTTAGTTCCTCCAACTTCTTGCCGCGTGCCGACAGCGAACTGTCGCTCGAAAGTAGCAACCCGAGATTCGTGCGGAGCGCGCGATCGATCGCTTCCTTGAATGAGAGTGGCAGAACCGTGCCCGTAGCCTTGCCTTCAGGCACGCTGCTCAGAAACGGATTCTGTGTTGAACTATAAGAGCCTGGCGAGGCCGAGGTACCCGCAGAAGATTCGGAAGCGTTAGCTTCTGGAGCGGAAGCCGATGAAGTCGGTGACCTCGAAGGCCCGTTTTGTGCATCTTGACTCTGACCTAAAGCAGCGGTGAAGCCGATTAATATCAACAATCCGCAACTCAGGGCTACGAACCCAGCAGATTTTGTTCGCGTGCATGCTATTTTCATCAGGCTCGGAGTTTCAAAAGCCGGCCATATATGCCGGCGGCAAATTGTATGGATTCACTTTGCCGAGTTATAGATGCAAATGATTGTACCCGCGACAAATGGGTGCAGAAGAAACGCGGCTGATTTTAGGTGCTGAGCGGGAGGAAAACTGCAAAGCACGTGCCGTGCCGCGTGCCGGTTCGACTGCGCACGCGTATAGAGCCGCCATGCTTGGTGACAATGCCCTGACTAACCCAAAGTCCTAATCCCGTACCTTTTTGTCCCTTAGTCGTAAAAAAGGGACGAAACAAACTGGCTTGGGTCTCGGGATTGATCCCCGGCCCATCGTCAGCAACTACCAGGCGAACGCCGCGTTTGCTCAGGTCTCGCCAATCTGCTGAATCATACACATCTAACCTCAGCTTGGTTCCGGCGACACTCAATGCATCGATCGCATTGGCAATAAGGTTGGCAATCACCTGTCGAAGTTCGCCTGAAACTCCGACTATGCCTCCAACAGAATCAAAACGCTTCTCAACTTTAATGCCCAGCGATTGCACTTGCCGTTGGTAGAACATCAGCAGATTGTCGATCATCTCTGACAAGTTGACCGGGGCGGGCGTGGTGTCGCGCTCGCGGTAAAGACCCAGAGTGCTTCGCGTGATCTGTGCGATGCGGCGAAGTTCCTCGTCTGCGATTTTCAAGTACTTTCTGGCTCCCTCGTCAAGCGCTGCATTGCGCGACAGCAGGTACAAAACGTTGGTGACCGTCTCCAGGGGATTGTTAATTTCGTGCGCGATGGTGGCCGCCATTCGGCCGGCGACCGCCAGCCTTTCCGAATTGCGCAGCGCTTCCTCCGCCATTTTGGTTTGGGTGATGTCGCGAGCTATGGTCGATGCCCCGATGATCGTGCCCTGCGCGTCCCGCACCGGAGAAATTGTGACCGACACATATAAAATGTGGCCGTCCTTCGTGCGTCGGCGGGTTTCATAGCGCTCGATCTTCTCTCCCCGCCGTAAACGTTCTAGGATTTCGCGAGTTTCTTGCGGGCGGTCAGGCGGCAGTAGCATTGATACATTCTGCCCAATGAGCTCTTCAGGCCGGTAACCATACATTCGCTCCGCAGATTTGTTCCAGGTTAAAATCGTGCCGTCGAGATTCTTGCTGAGGATGGCGTCATCGCTGTCTTCCACAATAGACGCCAGCAGTTCCTGAAGCGGCATTCGCCGCGCAGGCTCCGGCAACTCATCGCTAGAGGCATTACGCGACAGTAACTGCTCGACGGCTTCCAGCAGCTGTTCTGGACCTTCAGTTTTACTAAGAAACGAGTCCGCATGGAGCAGCGGCTCGGGTACACTGCTGGTTCCTGACAGCAGGATGATGGGCACGTTAGGCTTGGTGCGCTTCATCTCCGCGGCCATGTCGTTACCGGTCTCGCGTCCCAGTAAATGGTCGGTCACAACAAGGTCAACTGGATTGGCGCGAAACAGGCTAAGTGCTTCATCCACTCCCGTGGAGCTGAGCACGGTGTAGCCTGCATGCTCGAGAATGAGCTTGCGGAAGTGAAGCCCGGAGCTTTCGTCGTCCACGGCTAAAATTAAAGCCACTAATATTCGCCTATGTTTGGTCTTGGCTTACAGATCTTGCTTGGTTTTCGGATACGGTCGGTAGAGCGCCCGCTTGGGCTCAGCTGCATCAGTTATTCTCGGTGTTGGATGCACTTGTCGACCGATGTTTTGTCAAACTGAAGGGTTATTTACATTTTCTGCTAACCCTCGGGTGCGCAAATAGTTAGATGTAAAGAAGGGCCGATCACCCGGCCCTTTTTCCTGACTACCAGCGGTCTCGCCGTTCATTGCCCCAGTCGCCTCGACCCCAGCCTCGGAACTGAGAGCCATCGACCGCGCTGCCTTCACGAAACTCAAACCTGCGCTCTCGACCATCCGGACCGCGAGTAAAAATGCGCAACACTTTTCGCCGCCCGTAATCGGGATCTACGCCAAGAATATTGTTATCCAACACGAATGTGCGATCTGATCGAGCCAATTGCTTGAGACGATCAGTCACGTCCACGTGACGACGCTCGGTACCATACGAGGCGCCCAGGATTACGTATTGGCCCTGATCGGGATGGTCGCGGTCATAGTCGTGATCATGATCACGATCGCCGTCGTGATCAAGATCGCCCTCCCAGCGTCCGCTCCACCCGCCGCGGCCCCAATCTCCACGACCCCAACCGCGAAACATGGAGCCATCGACCACACTGCCCTCGCGAAACTCAAACATGCGTTCGTGGCCCTGCGGCCCGCGGGCATAAATGCGCAGCACCTTCACCCGTCCGTAGTCAGGGTCGACCCCGAAAGTGTTGTTGTTCATCACAAAGGTGCGGTCCTGCCGGGCCAGGTCTTTCAAGCGATTAGTGACGTCCACATGCCGCTCTCCGGTGCCGTATTGCGCGCTAAGGATGACGAATTGGCCCTGGTCACGATCACCATCTCGGTCACGATCGCCGCCTTCCCACCTTCCACTCCAGCCCTCGCGTCCCCAATCCCCTCGACCCCACCCGCGGAACTGCGATCCATCGACCACGCTGCCTTCGCGGAATTCGAACATGCGCTCGCGTCCATCCGGCCCCCGGGCATAAATGCGTAGAACCTTTACTCGTCCGTAATCCGGATCGACGCCAAACGTATTGTTGCCCATCACAAAACTACGGTCCGAGCGGGCCAGTTCCCTTAGTCGATGTGTAACATCGACGTGGTTTTGATCCGTTCCGTATTGAGCGCTAAGAATGACGTACTCACCCGAATCTGGAGGATATTGTGCTTTAGCCAAAGTTCCTGGCAGAACTGCCACTGCGAACAACAACAATGTGACTAGCCTGGTAGGAAACATGAGAATCTCCTTTTTTGAACCCGAATCAAGTGTACGTGCAAGCGGCCCGATGTCGATCCCAGACCTGACGGTCGTTCTGAATGATACGTTAACTGTACTCGGCGTTTCAAAGAAGCGGCTTCAGTGCTGAATCGAAATTGTCGGTGTATTCAAAGCCGATCACTTTCTTGCGAAGAATGCCCTGACGGTCATAGAGCATCGTAGTAGGCAATCCCGGAATGCCGCCGAACTTCTGCTTGATATCCTCAGAGGCAACCGCCAGCGGATATTTGACCCCGATTTTCTTCGCAAATAGGACCGGATCCTCGGTGTCCCTCATGACATCGAACTTCAATCCAATGACCGCGAATCCCTGACGGCCATAGCGGTCAAGAAGTTTCTGATACCCCGGCATTTCTTTTTTGCACGGCTGACACCAGGTAGCCCAGAAATCTATGAGCACTACCTTGCCGCGGAGATCGCTTGAGGAGATTTCGTGCCCTTGCAAATCCTTGACTGCGAAATCAGGCAAGTGGGAACCGATTTCACCTGCCGCAATTACGGTTTCGTGTGGCGCAGCTGGACTCGCCGGATTCTGATTACATCCAGCGAGTCCAACCATTGCGAGAATCAGAAACAACGGAGGCTTCGGCATCTATTCCTTCTTCTGGATTTCAAGAATCAGCAGCTTCAGGGGGACCGAAGCGTCTGCTTTCTTTTTCCCTTTCCCGCTCGGCTTTTTGTACAACTGACCGCGCACCGTGACTTGCGTTGATGAATTCGCAAGCGCTTCCAGGGCTTGCGATGATTCATTTGGCGCAATCGCGAATGATTGGTTCGGTTCGACCTGCAACCGCAAGTTCCCCGATGAATCCTTCACAATCTTTCCGCGTGCAGTCATGTCCAATTCAGCCACGCTGACACCACTGTCGTATGTCGCCTTGAGAAGTTGAGCCGGATCTACGTGCCCATCCTCTTTCGGGGTGACATCCACTTTTCCATCAATCAAGCTGACTTCAACGTTTTGAACGCCAGACTGGCGCCCGAGGTGCTGTTTCACCCCGTAGGCTCAAAAATTTCAGGTCATTCCTTCGACGCGCATCTCGATGTGTTTGATCTCCGCCTGTGACTGAGGCGCCAGCGGAGAAAGAAACAGCAACAACAGCGCGAACTGTATCCTTGTCATCATTTCCTCCTTTCAAAGATGGAATCGAAACTGTTGGGTTATGCCAAAACTGACGTGACGACGAACTGGCATGAACTGCGCGCCGGTCGAATGCGCCACTTCCCAATCCATACCTAACCAGACGTGCATTCCAGGACGGAGGCCAACGTACGTTGTCATCCCGGCAAGGACAGCATCTCCCCCGCTCCCATTTTGCGCGGCGCCAGCGATGCGATCATCCTGCGAATGCAGCCAGGTCAGCACCGGGCCAATAAACCACTCTCGTGCCAAGTTCTTCGATTCATACGGACGGTACGATAACCAGAAGCGCGACTCAACGTCACTGCCGAGCCGTGTTTTCTGCGTTCCGGTGGAGCGCAGAAGTGCGTGGAAATCTTCATCCGCCACAAGCCGCTTCATGTTGAATAGCCCGGTGTACGTCCAATTCGAGGCTACAAAGAAATCAGTTGAACCGGAAGCGGGCTGCAAGCTCGCGGGCAGAAGGCTTCCATTGGAGGCGGCTAAATTAGTCTTGCCGGTTGGGATTTTAGGGCCGACGGTGACGGACGCCTGCGTCGTTCCCCTGGCTGAATCGCGCCGATAGAAACGGTACTTAAGCAGAGCCAGCGCATCTCCAACGCCGGTCCCTTGAACTGTCATTGCGGGCTTCATCTCAAAACGATTCGTAATGATAGGCAGAACAATGGTTAAATCGAAATCGGGATGGAAACCCCAGATGAAGTTGAAGTCACCCTCATGCGCAAGCGTAGGCCGCGCCGTGCCAGGAATGTTGCCAGACATGGATTCCATCGCGCCGCGAGTGGTGAAGCTGGAGTTGTAGGAAATCAGTGCGCCGCCCGGAAACAGCGGCGGAGCAGTTTCGGGCGCAGGACCCTGTCCAAAAGCTGCCGAAGCACAAAGCCAAAATACGAATGATGTCGCCCATCTGATGGGCACTACGTTCCAAACTCTCACAGATCCCTCCAGCGGAAATACAAAGCGCGCCGTGGACACGTATCCGCGTACCCGGGGACATACTGGAGTTCAGACTAGATGCGCAGGGACAGCAAAGGCGGGGAAAAAGCAAGGGGTGGGCCGTGAAAATGGGCAGGCACGCAAGAAGAAATCTCCGGCCCTTGAGTCGCACTTAACCCGCGAATCGCATTGAGCATCGCTGACGGAGCAGGGACGGTTTGCAGCGATGAGGGCTGGCCGATAGCGGCACGGATACTTGGCATGGTGCGGCAACAATCTTGACTGTGATGACCCGCCGAAGAGCACCGCATCGTATGGCAACACTGCATTGCCTGTGCGGGAGTCGTCATAGCGCTGCAATCGAGGTCGTAAGCCCCGAGCGCAAGGGTCAGCACGGCTAAAAAGATTGTTCTGGAAAGGCGCATTTTCCCTATTAATGAAGAGTAGAAGGGTCCGATTCGTGAGTCAAGTGAGGTCGTTCGCATCTGCGGTCGCGTTCATGCCAATAGACGTGCGAGTGGGGAATCTTAGTTTGCGGTGGATTGATCACCGGCTTTAGAATTCCGCGCCTGGAACGAATCCGCGCGAGTGGTGTGAAGTAAAACTGGTCGGGGCGAGAGGATTTGAACCTCCGACCCCCTGCGCCCAAGGCAGGTGCGCTACCAGGCTGCGCTACGCCCCGACTAGAAAAGCTCTACTGATTCTAAATCACTTCTACGAACTGAACCACCGATGGGACTCGAACTTGTGCCCCATTTGGTGTGCAACTGTGCCAAAACTGTGTCAAAACCCCTTCAGTTGACTCTCGCTGTGTCATAACTGAGGCTTAGGGCGCTGCTCTGATCTAGGTTCTGCTCGTTCGCGTGGCGATTGAGCTTGACCAGAGCCTCGCGTTTCATTTGCAGTTTCATCTGAGAATACTTCTTGAAGACCTTCGCGTCACCTTGCCGCAGCAACTGCGTGACCCACTCGTCAGCAACGCCGCCGGCACTGAGCCGCGTTGCGTAGGTGGAGCGCAGATCGTAGATGCGGAAATAGGGGACCTTGGCTCGCCGCAATGTGGCGCTCCAGACGGTCTTCAAAGTCTTCTGGTGTCCGCTCGGGTTCTCATCACTCGGGAACAGATACGGACTGCACGGCGACAGGCGAAGCTGATCGCGCAACGCGTCGACCGCGATCGGCGTCAACGGTACTTCCGCGACTCCGTTCGGGGTTTTCGAGTCGGGAATCCAAACCACCGCGTTCTCCAGATCCAGATGTTCTTTCTTCATGGGCATCAGCTCCTTGTACACGCGCAGCCCCGTTTCGGTAATGATCCGCACGATGTTGCGCAGGTATTCCGGAGCATGGATTTCAATCTTCCGCTGTTCCGACCACGTAAGGTAATGCGGGCGGAACAGCCCTTTGACGGCAACCGGGAACTCCACTCCCGCACAGGGATTGGAGGGCAATAGTTTCTTCCGCACGGCAACATTCAACATGCGCCGCAGTACTCGCAGTTCCTGGTGTACGGTGGCGGGTTTGAGTAGCCCGCGCTCGATGAAGCCGGCGGTTGTCTTGATGCGCACGCGATCCCGAAGCCGCTTGCGCAAGTACAACTCGATTCCATCAGCCGTGAGATTGGCCAACTTGTAGTCGTGAAACGCTCCTTTCAGATGTTTACTGGCTCGCATGTTGGCGGCGTGAGTCTTGGCAGCGCGTATGGGCGGTTTGGAATAATTCTCCAGGAAAAAATTCACCCATTCTTCAAACCCCATATGCTCGCCCTTCCGCACAATCTCAAGTACTCGATTGTCTCGGGCGCCGAGCCGCTCACGGAGTTTCTTGTTGGCTTCCTGCCAGTCCTCAGTGAAGGTTGATTCCCGGATGCGCTTACCCTCTCGGTCTGGATAGCACATCCAAAGAACTCTTGTGCCGGGCCGTCTGTAGACGATCCCGTCGTGCTTTCTAGGTCTTGCCATCTCCCACCTCTTGTTTGAACGTTGCGCGAAATGGCACGAGATCCGCTCGCAGAAAGCGAATGTTTCGACCCATTACGCGTAGGTGGGGAATCTGCTTTCGCTCCACCCAAAGATACACGGTCTGCGGACTCACGCCGAGGTAAATTGCCGCCTGTCGCACGGTGAGTGGAAGTTCCTCACGGAAGAACGGCAATCCTGCCTCCAAGGCGCTGGTTGCGGCGATTGGCTGGATTTGTCTGGAACTCATGGGGCTGTTCATAAGCCGGAATGCTCCTTGTGTCAAAACGCACGCCAGAAAAGAAGCCAAAATCCACGGCGAGATGCGCGCCTGCTTTCTGGATTCAGAACCGCGAATTTCAGCGAAGAAGTGAAGCCAAGCTCACTACAAATGCTGCAATCAGTTGGCTTTGAGAATGAAGAACGGTGGCCTTCGAGAACAGGAGCGCATCATGCGGCGCTTGGTTCAGCGGCTAAGGAACCGAACGAATACCGATTGCAAATTAACTGGAACACTACAACAGTGTTGCCAGGTCCGGCAGGCAACTGGTTCTTGCGGGTTCATTGCGACAAAGGCCCCAGGACCCCCTCAGCCACCCGTGCCGCGGGGGATCCAAGCACGGGGTCTCCGAGGCCTTTGTTATAGTTCGCGCGAGGTGGCGTGTTTTGTATCGCTTTAGTGCACCATTCATGTCATGGCTTGGCCGCAGACCTGGCATTTCCCGGACCTCAATTGTCGAACTCCCAACCGCCGTGTCCATTTTTGCGCCTTGTCCATTAGTAATGGACATGCCATAATACTGGACACCATGAAGCCCTTACCTTCAGTCGAGCCCTTTCTGGACCAGTTCCGGAGATTGCCTTTCGTTAAGGGCCTCGATTTTTCGATACAAAGTCGCAACGGCGATTCCGGGATAGACGGCGTTCTGAAGGTGCGCACGCAAGACGGAACATACACTTTCCTGGTCGAACAGAAGCGGTCCTATCTGGATCGAGGAATTCTCAATGTCGTGATCGATCAATCCAAGCGGGGCGCAAAAAACCGTCACGATCCCCTCCTTTTGCTGGCGCGGTTTATCCCCAAGCCGTCCGCGGAACGATTGATCGAAGCGGGCGTGAATTTTCTGGATCAGGCCGGCAACATGCACCTCGTGCTCGGCCGAAAATACGAGCGCACCATCGTCGGAAATAAAGAGGACGTGGCTCTAAAGGATGGCCCACGCGTCAGTCCTGCCACCGCCCAACTGCTGTTCACCTTTGCCACCATCGAAGAGGCTGGATCCTGGTCTGTGCGGCAACTGGCGGAAGCCTCCGGACTGGGTAAAAGCAATGTCGCGAATGTTCGAGAGCAATTGGTTGATCGAGGAGTGCTTAAGAAATCAGGCCGGGGCTTTGAGATCCGGGAAAGAGCGCGCCTCCAGGAAGAACTCCTGAGAGGCTACGAATTCGCCTTGCGTCCGAAGCTTTTCATTGGGCGTTTTCGTTCTCCCCAAAATGATCTGGATGACACCATTGCGGAATTCAAAAAAGCCTTTCGAGAGCTGTCGATTCGATGGTCAGTGACAGGTGGACCTGCGGCATCTGCGCTGCAGAAGTTCTATCGAGGACTGGAGTTACCCATCTTCATCGATTCTTTCCCGGACCAACTTCGCCGCCGGGTACGAATTATCCCCGATAAGACCGGGCCTGTTATTTTTTTGCGTTCATTCGGAAGTGTACCCTTCTGGCTGGATGTCGAACCCTTTCCACTTGCGCATCCCTGGCTGATCTATTCAGAATTGATGAATTCTTCTGATCCGCGGGCCCATGAGGCGGCAGAGGAACTCAAGCGAGAATTTCTTTCTTAAGCGATGCCCGAACTTACCGAAAGCCAGATTGCCGACATGCGGGCGCTGCATCAACACTGCCTGGCTCTTGGAGCCGACCTTGTAATCATCGGGGCTATCGCGTACCAGGTGCATTTTCCCAAAGAGGACCGCCACACCGGTGATATCGATTTTGCGGTCGCGCTCGATCTCGATGAATTTGCGGAGTTGGAAGGCCGACTCTTAGCCGACAAATGGATTCGCTTCGCCAACCGGGAACACAGATGGCGAAGCCCTCGTGGAACCATCCTCGACTTGTTGCCGGCCGGACCAAAGCTGCGAGCCGCTAAACAGGTTACATGGCCTGCAAGCCAGTTCACCATGAGCCTGGTTGGATTTGACCATGTGTTTGCCACGAGCCAAGAAGTTCAATTCGCACCCGATCTCAATTTGAAAGTGATCTCATCCACTACGCTGATGCTTCTGAAAATTGTCGCCTACATGGACGACCAACAGAGGCGGGCCAAAGATCTGGAGGACATACG
Source organism: Terriglobales bacterium (assembly GCA_050746025.1). Lineage (GTDB taxonomy): Bacteria > Acidobacteriota > Terriglobia > Terriglobales > Acidobacteriaceae > Gp1-AA145. The sequence goes on from JBOGLH010000211.1 coordinate 21,433, forward strand.
CGGATTGCTCGTGGAATACGAAGCCGACAGCGACCGCATCTTTTCAGACGTCGTGATTGATGCCGATCTTGAAGACTATGGGCTCGCACCTGCCTTTCTCATGGGCATTGATCTACGGGCGTTATGTACGGACGAGGAAATCGGGGTTGTTCATGCTTTTCTGGAGACGATGAATGAAGACAATCCGAGGTGGATGGCCTTCGTCAGGGCCAAAGGCGTTGGGGATCACCTCGAGGAGGATGCGAAGAAACAACTAGATGCGTTTGCGCGGGGTTTCGACCGTGATTAGTGCGGGGTGCGCGGACGATTATTTCCGCCCCTCCTTCTGAGCCTCTGATTTCTTCTCCATTACGCCCGCAATCTCATCGTAGTGCCATGGGCGAAAGTCGTGTGTATCGATTCCCACATCCATGGAGAGCGACGTCGGGATGTCTAGGAGACGTCCATGGGAATGGCCGTAAAGATGCCATGAACCGCGGTTACTGCGATTCCAAACACGTAAAGCATAGTGGCAGAGCACAATCGGCTGGCCGTGAATCGAAATTTCCGCCAGGTTGTCGAGCCAGGAAAACTCGTCTTTCAGTTTGCGTGCCTGCTTGTCATGATTGCCAGGCACGGCACATATCCTGTTGCAACGAATTCGTCGTCGATATTCGCCAATTTGCTTCACGCTCCCCATCGCGAAGTCGCCCAGAAAGTAGAGAATGTCGTTCGCTTTCACCAAAGTGTTAAGGCGTTCGAGAATCGCCTGATTCATCTCTTCAGCGCTCGTGAACGGCCTATCACAATATCGGATGATGTTCGTGTGCCCTAGATGAAAATCAGCTGTGAACCACGCGTCTGGCATAATCTGGCCTTAAGGTCTTCCTAGCAAACGAATTTACTTCAACCACCAATACTTGCTCTCAGGCCGCACAAACTCTTCGACGGCTTCAGGAAGATCGGACAGAGGATCTAACAAGTCAGCGTATTCCTCGGTCCATTCGACTACCTGCTGAATGTCATTTTTCTGCGCATCGGAGAAGTTCGACTGTGCTGTTTGTGTCTCAACGGCTTTGGCAAATTCTCGATGCCGAGCTGCTTCTTCCCAGTTTCCGATAAGTTCGGCGACGAATTCAGATTTCCGTTTCTGCTCGTCTGCTTTCTGCCGCGCCTCCTCTTGCTGCTTTCGTTCCTCCTCCCGGCGGCGCTCTCGTTCTTCCGTGTCTTGGCGGTTCTTCTTGATTGCTGCTGCAGCGACGCGAAGTCCAACAATGAAGTCTCCGAGGCAATTCTCTACTCGTTGATATTTTCTATCCGCCCACGTGCGCCGGATTGGTCCCATATAAAGAGGGAGATTGTCGATCTGCAACTGGAGCCTGCCGGTGAGTTTGTAGTCGTGTTTGGGTGCTGACCATGGGCGCGTCTTTTCCGCGGGAGTTAGAACATGGGGCAGGCTGTCGGTGACTTCGGATACCGAGAACCTGACAGTTTCACCGTCGACAGTTGCGGCGAGCAACGCACTCTCTTTTTTCGGCCAGGATGCTATGTGTCCCCGCTCATCAAGCGCCACAAGGAGCGCGTTCAGGACCTTAAGCGCGCGCGGCAGTTGCTCTCTCGACACAAGGATGTGCGCCAACGCACCATTCCTGGAGATGACCAGCCCACGCTGATTGAGCTTTCCGCGGGCGAGGAGCTTTTCTGATCTGAGAACCAACACATGCGACAGCTCATTCGGAATTGCGACTTCTGCCGCGGCCTGTCGGGTCAATTCCTCGAATTCCGGGCGGAGTCTCTCTCTGATGTAGATGTCCAGAAACTCGACGCCCTCCTTCGAGGCAGGCAGCCGGGGAGGGTTGACCTTGTAGCCTGTTTCCTTTCTTCGCCAGTATCCAACCGGAGGAACGGGGATGTTGTTCTTTCGGCAGATCTTTGCCAGGCCAACATCGGACATGCCAAATTCCTTGGCAAGTGTCCGCATGGGAGTTGCCCAGACTTTTTCGTAGAGCTCAGCGCGAGGCAGCCGAATTCTTTCAGGTCTCATCCGTCGGTGTCGTGCTGCGCAAACATCGGTCGCTACTCTTGTTTCGCAAGAACCTCACAGCTTGCGCTTGGGAAACTGAAGAGTTCCGTGTTGGGATAGGGGAGGTCTGAAAGGCCTCTAAAGGCTGCCTTGGGCCGTCCGTGTCGTCTGGAATTAAAGCAGGCAGCCCCTCGAGGCCTCCTGAGAATTGTTCGCAGTGCAGAGCCTATTTGTATCAACAATTATCGGCTGGGCTTTTTCTATGGAAGGCCTCAGAGCGACTGCCTCCGGCAGTCCCCGCTGTCGGGAATTCAAAGGAAGAGTTCTTGAGGCCCCCTCGAACTTGTTCGCAAGAGGAGAAGCAATTTGTATCAGTAGGACAGCTAAGGAAGATTGGAACCGGTGGTAGGTTAGGAGCTTCCTCGGCGCTAACCGGATTTCGTTAACAATGGGATGGATGGCGGATTTGAATGTCTAATGAGATTCTGTAGTTGGTCGTCGCAGAGTTGTAGAAGTCAGTTGTCATCGCGTCATCCCAGCGGAGTTGCCGGTGTCCGTGACCTTGGTGTGCATGTCCGAACGCATGCACACGCGGACGCGTTCGGCTGATGGCTTGCGCTAGGTCGCTACAGCCGATGGATTCCTCGTCCTCTTTGTCAAGAATGCCTTTGGGGGGACTGTGCGTTATCAGAAGATCCAGCCCCTCGGGAATCTTCGACCACTTCTCGCGGAGTTCATCCTGGGCTATGTTGAAGCCGCCCCCGTATATTGGGATCCACGGTGAACCCCAGAATTGCAACCCCTCGATGACGATCCCAGAATCCCGCAGGTAGACTATGGGATGCAGAAAAGCGCGCAGTTCTGCCTCTTTACCGTTGTGCAAAATATTTTCCAAGCACACGTCATGGTTCCCAGCGACGAGAATCTTGTGCTTGTGTGGTAACGACTTAAGCCATTGCACCCCCCGTCGCAATTCAGCGAAAGTGCCTGTGTGTGTCAAATCGCCGGTGTGGATTAGAATGTCGCCCTGTGGGACGTCGGCGTTGCACCGATTGTGGGTGTCGGAAATTAAGATCAAATCCATTCTGCTTTCTGATCCCCTCTGGAGCGTGACTCATACCACAGGCTGACTCCTAGATACCGCTACGTTTTCGCTCAAGCTCCGCGTCGTACTCTTGTCGTTTGACGGAATCTCCCAAGACGTAATAAGCAACGTTAAACCACTTCATTTGTGTCTCAGAGTAACCTG
>JBOGLH010000212.1:0-5369 GCA_050746025.1 Terriglobales bacterium
CCCTACGCACGGAGCGTCAACCGGTTCGGGGGTGGACTGCCAAACCGAAGCGTAGGCCCCGAGCGAGGTAAAAAGCGTGCCCGCAGTTTCGCGCATTGCAGCTACCAAGTCAGACGGCGCATCCTCCCGCCGGGTTTTGGTTCCCAAAAACGACTGCACCAGTTTGCGCTTGCCGAGGGCGGCCCACAAGGTCATCCACAATTCGGTCCCGCGGCGGCCTTGTTCCTGATTCCAGATGTCCTGCGAGAGAAAATTGCTGCCCAGGTCTCCTGAAAAAGCGAAATCGGAAGGGTATGGTTCGCGCACCCCACATCCGTACAGGACGTTAGCCATGGGAAAAACCAAATTGCGTATCAGCAGCCCGTCGAACTTAGGCCGACGGTAAATCGGCAGCACCAAGTCATTGCCGTCGTGCAGGACGGGCCTCAGCAAGCGTTCCATCCATTCCGGTTCGAGGGTTGTCGATTCCGGAGACACTATGGCGCAAGTGCGCGCCTGCAGCAAATCAGTTGCCGCCAGAATTGTGTGTATCGCGATGCCGTTTGCTGGACCGCCTTCATATTGCGTACTAATGCTGTGGAGAGTTCGCAAGGCATGCACATCGCTGGCGACGCTAAGGTCACTAATGGCTGCTGCCTTCACTAAGTCCTGGGTGCCATCGCGCGAACCACCGTCGGCATTAATGATGACCGAGCGTTCGCGCGGAAAGTGCTTGAGCAATCCCGCCCGCACCGACTGCACCACTTGGCCGACAGAGCGTGCGTCGTTGTATGTGGGCACGCCCACAACAATGTCCACGTCGCCGACGTTCATCAGCTCGCGAACAAAATCATCCGAAAGTATGCTCTGTTCGGGCAAACGGCTTCTAGCTATGAGCGGCGAGCAATGAGCTGTGAGCCGTCGTTGCAACTACGGTGCTCATAGCTCATCGCTCACCAGCTCACTGCTAAATCCTCCTCAACTTAAACCAAAAAAACTGATACGGCCCTAGCGTCAGCAAGTAGGGCAGGTCGCCAATTCGCGGAAATATGTTGCGACCAAACATCTCCACCAGAATGCTTCCGCGATGCTCTTTCAAATCCAGTTCGATCGCCTGTGCTTTGCTGGAGAGATTGTTTACCGCCAAAATCGTCTCGTTTCCCAGCCTGCGCGTGTACGCCAGCACGCGATGATTTGCCGGATATAGAAATTGTATCGAGCCACGCCCCAGCACGGGGGTCGCTTTTCTGATCCGAATCAGCCGCTTCATCCAGGAAAGCAGGGAATGCTCGAAGCGCTTCTGCGATTGCACATTGATCGCTTGAAAGCCATACACCGGATTTAGCATCAGTGGCGAATAGAGCGTCTCAGGATCAGCTGGTGAAAACCCGCCATTCCAACCACCCTCCCATTGCATAGGAGTTCGCACCCCGTGGCGGTCGCCCAGGTTCACATTGTCTCCCATGCCGATCTCATCGCCGTAGTAAATGATGGGCGTGCCGGGCAGGGACATCAGCAATCCATTCATCAATTCAATGCGGCGGCGGTCATTGTCCAGCAAAGGAGCCAGCCTTCGTCGTATTCCAAGGTTTATCCGCATGGATTTCTCTTTGGCATACTCGTCGTACATATAGTCGCGCTCCATGTCGGTCACCATTTCCAGGGTGAGCTCGTCATGGTTGCGCAGGAACAGGCACCACTGGCAGTTCTCCGGAATCTCTGGCGTCTGCTTCAGAATTTCCGTGATCGGTTTACGGTCCTCCAATTTCAATCCCATGAACATGCGGGGCATGAGCGGAAAATGAAATGCCATGTGGAACTCGTCGCCATTGCCGAAATATGCCCGCAAGTCAGCCGGCCATTGGTTGGCCTCAGCCAGCAACATCCGATCTGGGAATTCCCGGTCCATGCGCGCTCGCAGGTCTTTTATCACCTCGTGGGTCTCCGGCAGGTTTTCGCAATTTGTGCCCTCACGCTCGACCAGATAAGGCACCGCATCCAGGCGGAATGCGTCTACGCCCATCTGCAGCCAGAATTTCATGATGTCCCACATTTCCTCGCGGACTTGGGGGTTGTCATAGTTAAGGTCGGGCTGATGACTGAAGAAGCGGTGCCAGTAATATTGTTTCGAAACCGGATCCCAAGCCCAGTTCGAAAGCTCCGTGTCCAGAAAAATCAGCCGTGTGCCCTTGTACTTGGTATCGGTATCACTCCACACGTACCAGTCACTCCGGGGATTGCTGCGCGAACTGCGCGACTCCTGGAACCAGGGATGCTGGTCAGAGGTATGGTTCAGCACCATTTCGATAATGACGCGAATGCCTCGTAGGTGGGCGGCTTCAAGGAAGGCCTTGAAGTCATCCAGCGTGCCATAGGTGGGATTCACCGTCCGATAGTCGGCAATGTCGTACCCATCATCGCGCAATGGCGAGGGAAAAAACGGCATGAGCCATATCGCATTGACGCCGAGTTCCTGCAGGTAATCGAGCTTCTGCGCCAGACCACGAAAGTCTCCGTTGCCGTCTCCGCTGCTGTCATAAAACGCGCGGACGTGGACCTGATAAACCACTGCGTCTTTGTACCAAAGCCCGTCTTGTGCGGCCAATCTCTGTCCCCAAATCTGTATTGATGTAGCGCGGACCTAAGCGCTGTCGAACTGGACCTGCAGATGAAATGACTTATCGGTGCCGGGCACAGCAGCTGCTCAATGCCGTATAGCAAAAACGTTAGATGCTGATTGTGTTTCGGCTGAGACATCCGCCGGGTGAATACGATGTTAATCCTCTCACCACTTTATTACTTTAACGACTTTGCCTGAGGAAATTTTGCCGTCGAACTGGTTTGGCAGCGGCACAAGCCGTGTGGGTCGGACACTCCTGTCCGACTAAGTGTTAGCAAAGCACTTGCGGGGCTCAGCTCCGCCGGAGAGCCGAGGGCGGCTGTCCCCACACGGGCATAGCGTGTCGAGCACACCACACTGTGGGTCTCCACACACACCGCCCTGAGGTGTATGTGTAGAAGTTTGAACAACATACCGACGGCCCGATGGCTGCAATTATCTCTGGCGTTGAACGGAGAACCCAAATGCAGCCCTTAATCACATTCATCACCGTCGTCGGAGGATTGCTCTTCTCACTGGCGGTCGCCATCGTGGTCGAAGAATTCATCTTCGGACAAATTTTCCGTTTGTTCTTCACCGCGCCAAAACCATCAGCAGCTCGCCCGGTATTGGTCAGGCTGACTGCTCAAAGCCACCAATAAAGGAGGCATTATGTTGTTTCTCAAATATTTTCTGCTCTGCGGCGGGATCGGGATGATAGTAGCCGCAGTCGCCATTCTCACCCGCGATTTCTATTTCGAAATGAAATACCGGCAGTCGCTAGCGGCTGGTGGCGCACCCGCAAATGACAGGCCTGGCATGCACTGGCGCAACTCACTCGCACTCGCTCTGCTGGCTTGGGGACCGATTCTATTGGCATTGAGCATTGTTGTCGTTCCCAGCGGGATGGGCGGAGTTCGAGTGAGCCAGACCAGCGGCACGCTTCCCGGCACGCTTTATCCGGGAGCGCATTTTGTCACGCCGCTGGTCGAGAGCCTGGCACTGTTCGACACCCGCGACCAGCTTTTTACCACCGGCTCGGTGGAAGATGGGAAATCCGAAAAACGGCACGCCGAAAAGCCGGCTCCTTTGAATGTTCAGGCGAAGGAAGGCCTCTCGCTCGGCCTCGCCATTACCATTCGCTACCGGCTTGATCCCGCGCACCTCGATTACATTCAGGCCAGTCTGCCGCAGCCGGTTGAGACCGAAATCGTTCCTGCGGTTGTGGCCAGCGCGTGGCGGGAACTCGTGCCTAACTACACTGTCCGCGAAGTCTTCGCCACCAAGCGTGAGGAAGTTCGCTCGCGCGCCGCTAGTGTGATCGCCAACAAGCTTGCAGCCGATGGAATTGTGGTGAAAGAAGTCATGTTGCGCGACATCCAACTTCCACCTGAATACGCCAAAGGCCTCGAAGACCTATTGCTTAAGGAACAGGAAGACGACCAGATGGGCGTGCAAACGGATATTCAGCAAAAGCAGGTCCGCATCGCCGAACTTCAGGCTGAAGCAACCAAGGCCCAGCAAGTGAAACAGGCGGAAGGCGAAGCCCAGGTGCGGGTGCTTCAGGCCAAGGCAGAATCCGACGCCATGCAGTACACGCTTCCGTTGAAGCAAAAACAAATCGAGCAGGCGAAACTTGAATCGGAAGCCCGGAAAGAAGCCACCGTGCAAAACGCAGAAGCCAGCGCGCAGGCGACGGTGAAGAATGCCGAGGCCATGGCACAGGCTAAGGTCCTCGATAGCAAGGCTGAAATGGAGCGCCGCAAACTGCTCGCCGACGCTGAAGCTGAGCGCATTCGAGTGACGGCGGTCGCCGACGCTGAACGTATGCGCAACGAAGGGGTAATCTTGAAGCAAAATCCGCTGCTGATTAATAAGATCATCGCCGAAAAGCTTTCCGACAAATTGCAAATCATGATGGTCCCCTCAGACGGAAAATACTTCTTCGCAAATGATGTGCTCAAGAGCATGAACATGGGTAACAAGAACAGCGAGGCGGATCAGGGAGAAGAGAAGTAACTGTTAACTAGTTACTTCTATGTGGGGACAGCCGAGGGATGCTGTCCCCACATGGCTGTTCCCAGACGGTCGGTTTCACATGCGAACTCCGGTTTATAATTCGCCCAATCTGCAAATGATGCGTTTTCTCTCACGCCTGCGCTGGGTATTGTGTCTCTGCGTTCTCGTTTCGCAATTGTGTTTCGCGACCGACTGGCACGATCCGGTTTCCCAGCTAGCTGCAAAAATCACCGCCACTACTGGGCCGGGCGTTGTTGCTCTGGAAATAAACAATCGCTCATCCATCAGTTCTGCGGACACAGAAGAGATTCGCCGCGAACTCACGGCCTTGCTCGCCGCCTCGGGAGTGCGCATCTGGCAGCCCGATCAGGCCGCCGCCAACATCAAACTCACCCTCTCAGAAAACTTGCAGAACTACGTTTGGGTTGCCGAAATCCAGACCGGAGCCACCGACTTGAAGGTTCTGCTCGTCTCGACGCCGCGGACAAATTTTGCAGTTGCTGAAGCAAACGCTCCCGCTATCACGATCCGCCCCACGCCGCTGGTCTCCCAGGCCGATCCGATCCTTGATGTCGCCATACTGGAAAATAATCCGCCCCGAATCGTCGTGCTTGGACGCAATGCGGTCACCATCCAGGAGTTCGCGAACCAGCGCTGGTCGGTGGCGCAAACGCTTCCCATCATTTCTCCGACACCGCTTCCCCGGGACGCTCGCGGAAGAATTTTTCTTCGCAAGGATCGGCTGTTTGATGCGTACCTCCCAGGGCTGGCG
>JBOGLH010000213.1:0-12411 GCA_050746025.1 Terriglobales bacterium
CACCGCTTTGATGCTGAGTCCGACCTTCTTTTCCTCGGGATTCATCTTGATGATCTTGAAGTCGTGCTCCAAGCCTACTTCCAGATGAATTGGCTGGCCGTTGGCGTCCTGGGCCTCCGAGTTGTGGCAAAGCCCTTCGATTCCATCTGCGATCTCGACGAAAGCGCCGAAGCTGGCCACGCGCAGTACCTTGCCGTGGAGAACATCGCCCACGTGATGCTGTTCGAAAAATGACTCCCAGGCGTCGGGCTGGAGCTGTTTCACGCCCAGCGAAAGCCGCCGCTTGTCAGGTTCAATTGCCAGCACAATCGCTTTTACGCGATCGCCCTTCTTCAGCACCTCAGACGGATGTTTCACGCGCTTGGTCCAGCTCAGGTTGCTGACGTGGACCAGGCCATCAATTCCATCCTCGATTTCAATGAATGCCCCGAAATCGGTCATATTGCGGACTTTGCCTTCCACGGTTGTTCCCACGGGAAATTTCTCATGCAGAGCATCCCAGGGATTCGCGGCCAACTGCCGCATACCGAGCGAAATGCGCCGCTCCTGCGGATTGACGTTGATCACCACGCATTCCACCTGGTCGCCAACATTCACGAGCTTGGAGGGATGCTTCATGCGCTTTGACCACGTCATTTCGCTCACATGGACAAGGCCTTCGATGCCCTGCTCCAGTTCCACGAATGCGCCGTAATCGGTCACGCTGATGACCCGGCCATTGACGTGCGCGCCCACGGGATAACGGTGGCTCGCGTCCAGCCAGGGATCAGGCGTGAGCTGCTTGAAGCCCAAGGAAACGCGCTGCTTTTCAGAATCAAACTTCAACACCTTTACCTGTATCTGGTCGCCCACATTCACCAGGTCACGAGGATGCGTCAAACGGCCCCAGGACATGTCAGTAATGTGCAGCAGGCCGTCAATTCCGCCCAAGTCCACGAACGCGCCGTACTCAGTGAGGTTCTTAACCACGCCGGTAAGTACGGAGCCTTCTTCGAGATGCTCGAGGGTCTTGGCTTTTTTCTCGTTCTGCACTTCTTCCAGAATCTGTTTGCGCGAGACGACGATGTTGCCGCGCTTCTTGTTCAGCTTGACGATGGCAACATCGAACGTTTGCCCTTTTAGAGCGTCAAGGTTGCGAACCGGCCGCAGGTCAATTTGCGATCCGGGAAGAAATGCGCTGGCGCCAAGAATATCAACCGTGACGCCGCCTTTGGTGCGTTCCATCACCGTGGCCTTAATGGGCTGGTTCTCACTGTAGGCCTTCTCAATCTCGTCCCAGGCGCGCAGCTTTTGCGCTTTCTGGAACGAGAGCTTGATATATCCTTCCTCGGTCTCTCCCTTGTCGCGGACCACGTGGATCTCGTCGCCAGCCTGAAACTTTGGCTTGCCTTCGTGGTCCATGACCTCGGCAATCGGCACCATGCCTTCGGACTTCGCGCCGATGTCCACCACAACGTGCGTTGAAGTGAGCTTGATGACCGTGCCCTTCAGCACATGGTCGTCACTCTCCAGTTCTTCGCTTTCAGTGGTGAAGCTTTCAAGCGCAGACGCAAAGTCGTCAGCGGCTGGCTTCTGCTCATCGGCGTCGACGGGATGGTCGCTATGGGTTTCGGGTGATTGTTGCTCGGTCAGGGTTGAGGTGGAGGAGTCGGAATAGTGGTTGTTGGTGTCTTCGAACAAAGTCATTGCCTCTCAGCTGTGTCAGAGAGATGCGGGCTGGATAGCGAACTGCTGGTTGGGTCTTGTCTAAGTTTTGCCCAGTTTATGTTTGGCCCACCCTGGCGGATGGACTAGAGCCAGCGGTCGTAAAGATCGAACCCGAATCCCAAAGGGAACACTTCGACTATAACAACCGCTCGGAAAAGGTGTCAATCGAGGAAGCGGTTTATTAACAAAGCGAACGATTGGGTAATTTTGTAATTAGGTAATTTTTCTGTGGCATTTCTCTGTGAAACTCTGTGTCCTCTGTGGTTAAAGGTTTTAGAAGCGCGACCACCGAGAACACAGAGTTTCACAGAGGAAGAACACAGAGGATTAGGGGAACTCACTCGGGGTCGTGGTTTTCACGATTTTCTCGGCGGTCTCGACGCTGCATCTGCGAACTCTGCGGTTTAACGCTTTGAGGCATGGGTAAATTACCCAATTACCAAACTACAAAATTACGAAATTTCCTGATAGCCTCCGTTCGATGGACTATCTCTTCACTCCCTGGCGATACGCCTACATCACCACCGCGGCAAAGAGCGACGGCGAGTCCGGCCAGTGCATCTTCTGTGAGCTGCCCAAGCTTCCCGATGCAGAAGCCAAAATCGTCTGTCGCGGAAAGCATTGCTTCATCATTTTGAACAGCTTTCCGTATACATCGGGCCACGTGATGGTCGTGCCATTTGCGCATCTGGACGAACTGCGAAAACTGCCCGAAGCCGCCGCCAACGAAATGATCGCCCTATCACAGAAGATGGAAGGCGTGCTGCGCAACATTTATTCGCCGGACGGCGTCAACCTTGGCATGAACATCGGCCGCGCCGCCGGGGCAGGGGTTGCGGGACACGTTCATATGCACGTGCTGCCACGCTGGGTCGGGGATACGAACTTTATGACGGTCACGGGAGAGACTCGCGTGCTGCCGGAGGCGCTTGAGATTACCTATCAGAGGATCAGGGGAGCACTGGAGAAGAATTAGCGCCCAGCGTCGGACTCAGATCGGCATTTCGTCCAACGACGTTTTCTTGCGGGACATTGTTTATTCCTGTCATCGTTTATTCCTGTCACCCGCGAGTTTCGTTTATTCCTGTCATGCTGAGCGGAGAAGAATTATTCGCTGCGCGAATGATTCTTCAGAGTCGAAGGACCCTTGTATATTTGCGTTACCAACGGCTTCTAAAGGCGTTTTGACCTCGTCTCTGGTCAGAATGCCTCTCCTCGCCACAACTTGTGCTGAGGGGCATGGGATCCTTCCGCTACGTTCAGGATGACAGTTTCTAGATTCTGAGAATTTCTTCTATCCCTTTCTCGTCGATCACCATTACTCCTAATTCTTTCGCCTTATCCAGCTTCGATCCCGCATCCGCTCCGGCGATGACGTAGTCCGTCTTTTTGCTCACTGATCCTACGACCTTGCCGCCAGCATCTTCGATCAACTTTTTGGCTTCGTCGCGCGTGTAGTTGGCAAGGGTTCCCGTAAGTACGAAGATTTTGCCGGCCAGCTTGGTGCCGCGTTCTTTCTTTTTGCCCTTCAGCGTCAGGCCGGCGGCGCGAAGTTCTTCGACCAGTTCGCGGTTTCTTGGCTCAGCGAAAAATTCGACGATGCTCTTGGCGATTCGCGGCCCCACTTCTTCGACTTGCTGCAGCTCTTCTTCCCCGGCTTTTTCGAGGGATCCTATGTCGCCGAAATGCTCCGCCAGAAATTGCGCGGTGCGTTCGCCAACGAAGCGAATTCCCAGCCCGTAGATCACACGCTCGAGCGGCAGCTTCTTTGAGTTTTCAATTTCGCGAAGAACGTTTTCGGCCGACTTCTCGCCCATGCGTTCAAGTTTCAGGAGGTCAGCTTTGGTCAGCTTGTAAATGTCCGCGACATCTTTCACAGCTTTGCGTTCGGTCAGTTGCGTGACCAGGGCGTCGCCCATGCCGTCAATGTTCATCACCCCGCGCGAAGCGAAATGCAGAATGGCCTCCCGCAATTTGGCTGGGCATTTCTGGTTTACGCAGCGATGATCGGCCTCGCCTTCGGCTCGCACCACGTGTCCGCCACAGACCGGGCACTTCTCGGGCATGTGAAAAGACTTGCGGCCGCGGGGGTGATCTTTATCGTCAACCACGCGCGTCACCTTCGGGATGACGTCGCCGCCACGCTCAACTTGCACCCAGTCGCCAATCTTCACCCCCAGGCGCTCGATCTCATCCATGTTGTGTAGCGTGGCGCGACTGACCGTGGTGCCACCGATAGGCACGGGCTTGAGTTCGGCCACGGGCGTGAGTTTGCCGGTGCGTCCGACTTGCACGTGAATGTTTTCAATCTGCGTGATTCCGCCGCGGGCTGCGTATTTGAAGGCGATCGCCCAGCGCGGAGCTTTGCCGGTAAATCCGAGCTCGCGCTGCAGCGGCGTGCTATTGACCTTGATAACTACACCATCGATTTCATACGGCAGGGTCTCTCGCTTCTCGTCCCATTGGCCAATAAACTTCCAGACTTCGTCGAAGTTGTCGGCGAGCGCGCGGCGGGGATTCACTTTGAATCCGGCGGAATCGAGAGCGTTCAATGTTTCCCAGTGATTGCCGAAGATTGCACGGGCAGGGACGCCCGTGCCCCCATTCCCAGACTTGATGGTGGGGCGACGGACGTCCTCGCCCGTCCTACCGCTCGAGCTCGCGATCAGCATGTAGGCAAAATAATCCAGCCTACGCTGGGCTGTGATGCTGGGCTCCAGCTGCCGCACCGTGCCTGCCGTCGCATTACGCGGGTTGGCGAATTGCGAGAGCTCCTGCTTTGCCCGCTCCTCGTTCATTTTTTTGAAAGAAGCAATCGGCATCAGCATCTCGCCGCGCACTTCGAAATCCGGCGGAATGCCCGCCTTCTTCAATTTATCGCGAGAAATTGACAGTGGAACTGAGCGCACGGTGCGTACGTTCGAAGTAACGTCTTCGCCGGTCGAGCCGTCGCCGCGCGTGATGCCACGCACCAGCTTGCCGTCTTCATAGCGCAATGCCAGCGACATGCCATCGAGCTTCAGCTCGCAGACATACTCGATGTCATTGCGTCCGCTGAGTTCGTGCACGCGCCTCTCCCAGTCGCGCAACTCGTCTTCACTGTAGGCGTTGTCGAGCGATAGCATGGGCGCGGAGTGCGGAACCTTTATGAAGCCTTCACGCGGTTTGCCGCCCACTCGTTGGGTTGGAGAATCAGGCGTGACAAGCTCGGGATGCGCGGCTTCGAGCTTTTTCAACTCATTCATCAGCCGGTCGAAATCGGCATCACTGATCTCAGGATCGTCGAGCACGTAGTAGCGGTACTCGTGATGGCGAATCTGTTCGCGGAGGGAATCGACGTCGGTTTGGAGATCCACGCGCTTCATGAGATAAATCTTTTCACCACGGAGACACGGAGGCACGGAGAACACAGTTCATAAAGATGTTTCTTAATTCTGTTTTAATATTCTGCTCCGGGAATTATTGCAGGAGCAAACGAGACACCTTGTTGTCTCCGTGACTCCGTGGTGAAGGTTCGCTAGCTTCCGGTCTTGCCCTCGAAAATTGGCCACAGCCGGTCGCCAATGACCGCATAAATATTGAATGCTGTGCCGCTGTCGCGGGTAGTACGAAACAACAATTCTCCGCGCCCGTCACCATCCACGTCCACGGCATCGATGAATTCATATTTCGGAATCACGTCGAGATGATGGTTATCGGTGGCCTCGGCAAAGACTTTGTGCAATTCGCCGTAAATGTCTTCTCGCGTCACCAGCGCTGTTGAATATTGCAGCGGAACGCGGGCATTGGGAACGGACGCTGTCGCCGTCAGAACCAGCACCGGCTCATTGCTGCTAGTGAGGTCGAAGACGTGCATCTGCACATCCTGCAGCTCCGGTGTTATCGTAGCCTTCGTCGATTTGCGAGTCGACTTCACTGCGGGTTCAGATTCTCCCAATAGTTGGCTTGCCCGAGCCCGTATCTCATCCTTCGCCATCGAGGTCATGGTCTTTAAGAATTTCTGTTCCTGTTCGGGCTTCAGCTGGTATGTGTAGGGGCGCGGCTCGGCGCCACCAATGTCAGAGACGGCCGTCAGCAATTGAATCGGACCTTTAAGCGATTCGTTTGCATTAGCAACTTTCGTTTGCTCGTGGCTGGTCTCAGAAACTGGTTGCCGGCGTAGCATCGGACGGTCGGGAGCGTCGATGGAGTTTTGCGAGTCCGAACTTTTTGCGCTTGGAGTGGAACTGGCGGAGTCATTTTTCGACGCAGTAGAAGAACCATCCGGCGGAGTTTCCTTGGTCTGGGAGACAGGCGGATTTGATGCCGCAGGCGTCTTTGCGGGAGCCGAAGAAGCTGGCGTCGGCGCAGGGGTCTGATCGCCTGACTGCGGCGCTCTCTTCAATTTTGGCGGCCCTCCGATTTCTTCCGGCGCTTTGTAGGCTTTCTTTGCGGCTTCAGCTTTGTTGCGTTCAGTTTCAGCTTTAATATCGGCTGTGCTGCGCCATTTACCATCGGCTATCCAACCCGCGTCTTGCGCCATGGCTCCGGACACCGTAAATAATCCCTGAGAGACTCCCGACTTTAGCGCCTCGTAAACTGTTCCGGACTGCAGAGCCATGGGGACGGGGTCAGCCTTGTAGGCTCCGGCGTCATAAAATTTACCGTCTATCATGATGGTCACCGGCACCAAATGAGCTTTGCCGTTCGCGGCAAGCTCTAGCAACCCCACAGCGCGGGGACCTTTGCTATCCTGCCGCTTCTTGGCATATTGCGCGAATGTAGGTACACCGGCAGCCAGAGCCAGTGCGCAGGTGACGGCCCACACGGCTTTGCGGTATAACCGTGTGCGATAGGTGATTGGAGAGGGTCCCATGGGAATGCCCATAGAAATTAATGATAAAGCCCCGGAGTTTACTTCGCTTGACCAGAACGGCGAGAGGATTTCACTGAAGGATTACAAGGGCAAGTGGGTGGTGCTTTATTTCTACCCCCGTGCCGACACTCCCGGCTGCACGATCGAGGCTTGCAGTTTTCGCGATTCGTTTAAGAGAGTGGAAAAGATTGGCGCAGTGGTGCTCGGAGTCTCGCCAGATACCCCGAAAGCCCAGAAGAAATTCGAAGAAAAATACGATCTGCCATTCACACTGGTGGCCGACGCCGACAAAACCATCTGCAACGCCTACGGCGTGATTCAGGAAAAGAACATGTATGGAAAGAAGGTCATGGGCGTAGCGCGGACGACGTTCATAATCGGGCCGCACGGAAACATCAGGCATATCTTCCGCAAAGTGAAGCCGGAAGGCCACGCCGAAGAAGTGCTGGAATATTTAAACGAGGCGCAGAAAAGCGCGGCGTGAAATTGAAAAAAAATCCGCCGCTGGGCCGCGGATTTTCGAGCAGACATTCTATTACTGCTGCAATTGGATTGTTCCTGAGGTATTGTCACCTGCGTCGGTTTGCATTACATAGGCCTGGGAACCAGAAACCGCGTAACCAACCACGTCAAGGCCGCCACCACTGTTGCTAAGGCTGCCGGTGAAACGTCCTCCGCTCCCTACCTGGTAAGTGCCCGCTAATGCGCCAGGATTGTTAGCTCCAGTGCCGGCTTGCGAGGCATTTACCAGTTCAACCAGCGTCAACTTGCTTGATCCGTCAAATTGCAATGTCCCGATGCGGGCCAGTCCTTCTGGACTGGTGTCCATGCCATCCATCAACAACGCGAACTGTCCCTTAAAAGTCGCGCCGGAAAAGGAAGTGACGGTTTGCAGGTCGGCAGTCCCATCCTCAGCGCGGGTAGTCAGGTTATCGAGGAAAAACGCACGGGTTGGGCTGACCATCCAGAAAATGACGGGAACGGAGACGCCGGACTCATTGAGGGTAATTTGCACACGTCCTTGCGGGGACGGATTGTTGGTCGTAGTGGTCGCGGTCCCCGTGAAGGCAACGTCTTGCGAGTAGTTTGTTCCGTCTTGAAGAGCATCCAGTTGCCCCGCACTGATGGTTGCACCACTGCCGGTAAACTCACCCACCGTAGCGACCTCATTATTGAATTGAAAATCATCGCCACTGCTTCCAAATGCGTAAGTCCCTTGAAGACCGCTGTCCACTGCGCCGGTCTGCAGTTCGGCGCTGCCTGAACCAACCGCTCCGCTATTACTTACGAGCAGAATAAATTTCGCGTTGTTTACGATGTAATAAATAAAGTTTGTTGTGGACGGCGTACTGTCAGTAAAGCTGCCCGTTCCTGTGCCCAGGCTGCTGGGCGCATTGAAAGTTCCACCAGTTAAGGTCAGCGAACTGACGCCGACGGGGAATAGATTTTGATCCATACTGCCGCTGCTGAGCGAACCACTAGCTATGGTGAAAAATCCAACCTGCGAAGCGGACGTGGAGTTCTGCGCGTCCACCTCCTGATGCATACGAAAGACGAACGTACCATTGGGAGCGGAGCTGATTGCAGTTGCAGTCTGCAGTTCGGCAGTCCCGCTGCCGGAAGCAAAGGCGTCCGCTTCCATTAACCGGGCCTGCGAGGTGCTGGCCAGGGTGAGCGCCAGACTGATCTGCGATACGCTGGCAAGCGTCCCCAAACCTGTCGAACCTAGCAGTATTTGCCCGGTTCCGTCATTGGCAATGGTGTAGGTTCCGGTAACGGACGCGCTGCTCTGGATAGCGCCACCAGTGTTCGAGTTCGCAAAACCATCGATTCCGCCGGTAATGTTCCCGTTCCCGTCCGCGGTAATAACCCCATCCTCGCGGTAAGGGGTGCTGTCGACGAGGATTCCACGTATCTCATACACGTATGAGCCTTTGAAACTGGCATTGGAATAATTTCCGGTCGGGTGTGGAATGACAACGCCAGCGCCCCCGCAGCCTGCGGTAACTGCCAATGAAGCAACTCCCGCCAGGAAACCCGATGTCTTCAGAATCTTTGAAATAGGCAAAGCGCACTGCTCCTTCTAATTCGCCAAACTGTTACCCGAATGCGGCGAAAATGCTATGAGTGAGGATCTACCCCGGATTTTAACCCTGTCTTTAGAGGAAAGTTGTTTCTGGGAAGTTAATTGATAACCGAAGTCACCACAGGCGGAGTAAAACGATAAAGTGGCTACTCGACGACTATTTTTCTGGGCAGAGTCGCAACGGGCGACGATCTCGCTGCGGATAACTGGCGTTGCCATATCACCACGCGAAATAACAGCAGCACCGCCAATACTGCACCATACTCGATCGGCTTGTGGATGTCGGCTTTCACCAGCCATAAATAATGGATCACCCACGCGATCGCGCTGAAATAAATCAAACGGTGCAACGCCTGCCAGCGTTTCCCACCGAGACGTCTGATCCAGCCCGCAGTGGAAGTGACCGCCAGCGGAATAAGCAATACGAAAGCAAGAAATCCAACCGTGATGTACTTGCGTTTGACGATATCCGCGAGGATCTCATGGATATTAAAAAACTTATCCACCCACAAGTACGTCGTGAAGTGTAAACATGCGTAAAAAAAAGCAAACAGGCCGAGCGTGCGACGGAATTTGATCAGCGTTGGCACTCGCAACAATTTTCGTAATGGTGTAATGGCCAGAGTGATGAGCAGAAAACGAAGGGTCCAATCACCGGTGCCGTGTTCTAAGGCTTCGACCGGATTTGGGCCTAGGCCCACGCCCCACGTCGTCATGTCAGTGGGATGAGCGCCAAAAAATCTCCACGCCAGCAAGAACACTGGTACCAGGCAAGCTAAGAACAGAACGACTTTGATAATGCGAATCATTGGGGCCCGGTATGGGCGGCGCCTAGTAATTTTTAGCCAGGTCCATTCCAGAGTAAAGCCCGGCCACCTGATCGTAACCATTGAACATCAGTGTCGGTCGGGGACGGAACTCACCCAGTCGGTGCTCATGGGCCTGGCTATGATACCGATCGACGTTAGGATTCACGTTGGAATAAAAACCGAAGTCGTGAGGATTTGCCGCGTTCCAGGTGGTGATCGGCTGTCTGTTTGTGAAGTTGATCCTAACAATCGCCTTCGCGCTCTTGAATCCATATTTCCACGGCACGATCAGCCTTAGAGGCGCGCCATCCTGATTTGCGAGGTTTCCGCCGTACATCCCAAAGCAGAGCAGAGTCAGAGGATGCATGGCTTCGTCCATGCGCAAACCTTCCGTATAAGGCCAATCCAGCATTCTCTGTCTTTGTCCCGGCATTTCCCCCGGATCGTTGATAGAAGTGAACTCAATGAATTTGGCTTTCCCAAGCGGCTGGGCGCGTTTAATGACCTCACTCAGCGAAAAGCCAATCCAGGGAACGACAATCGACCACCCTTCGACACAGCGAAGACGATAAATTCTCTCTTCTGCAGGCGCGAACTTCATGATCTGGTCAATGTCCCACTTCAACTTCTTTGGCACCGCGCCCTCGATCGAAACCATCCAAGGGCGAGTCTTGAAGTTTTTAGCCAGGCTGGCCGGTTCTTCTTTCTCGCTGGAAAACTCGTAGTAATTGTTGTAATGAGTCACGTCGTTCATCGGCGTGATCGCTTCCGTCGTGGAAAACGGACTCTTCTGAAGGCCGGTGATCTTGTCGTCGGCCGCCGCATTGGCCGAGGGCGAGAATAGTTCCTTCGTAGATAGCCCCGCCGCGACGGCGCTCAGCCCAACGCCAGCAAGAAACTTACGCCGGTTCAGATACAAGTGACGCGGCGTGATTTCGGAGGAACTGGCGTCTTCGGAATCCGATAATTTGATCAGCATGGCGAGAAACTCCTACTAGTAAAGACGACGTTTTGTCCCTTTTGGATTTCTATGATTGCCGGAATGCAAAAAAGTTACAGCTGGCAAAATGTCTAATCACGCACTGAAAATGCCAATGGTGTAGGGCACTGACGATCGGTAAAGTTTTCAATCGTCAGCAAATTGTGAACGTAATACTTTGTAGTTTTTCTATTCACTCAGTCCGAGGAGTTCACAAGTCCTCAGAATCAACTCATGTTGGGCGCCATCGCGCGCCAGGAACTCAAAGCCATGACGCAGTCCATCCCGATAACGCACAAGTGCGCGGAGCTTAAGTGGTGTTCCAGTTGCGGGCAGGGTCAATTCCAGCGTAGCGACTTCTCCTAACTCCAACTGCCCGGTAAGAGTTATCCCCATGCCATCCTGTCCAAGTTCAATGGACCGTCCCCACAGCTCCAGGGCTGCGCCGGGTCGAAAGACCCTTACCGACACTCGTACGTCCAGCGAGTAGCGTGCAAAGCGCCGCAGCTTCTTTGGGTCAGTCCGGTCTGTGGTCATCCGTGTAGGAGTCTCTTTTCAAGGGTTAAACTCCTGACCCCGGAGTCATCCCCTCATCTACAATAACGGTCGCACCTTAGCGCCTCAAGCCGTGGCACCAGTGGAGTAATAGCGGCGGAGACGATTGAACTTCTTTTGTGTGACCAGCGTATCCTAAACTCAGGAGTCGCGTATGTTCTGCAATCACTGTGGTGCTCAACTTGAACCCGACTTCAATATCTGCCCTAAGTGCGGCGCTTCGGTGGGAGCGCCTGCCGCAACGCCCGCGCCTCAGGGAAGATTGCAGCGCCATCTGCGTACCGTAAGCATTCTATGGATCGTAGTCGGCGTGCTTTGGGTGATCCCATCACTGGTCCTCATGGGATTCAGCCATGCGCCCCATTTGATGATGGGCGACGATATGTTCACCCATGCGTTTATGCCGCCGATGATGTTTTCGATGGGCATAATTTTTCTGGCAATTGCCGCTGGAGGAATTTTAGTGGGTTGGGGATTGATGAACCACGAACGCTGGGCGCGGATCACCGCCATCGTGCTCGGAATCCTTGCCCTGTTTCATCCTCCCTTCGGAACTGCCCTGGGAATTTACACACTCTGGGTGCTACTCCCCGCCGAGTCCGCTGCCGAATATGATCGAATGTCACAAGCCTGACCCAAAGTAATTAAGATCGATCTCAATCTTGTGCAACTCTGATCTTCTGAAGAAAAGGCGAAAGATGGTAAGCAGTAGCTTTCAATGCATCTAATTCCCTGTCTAACCCAAGCTGGTTTGAAAATCGTTGTGCCATGCCGCATTTGTGTTCTGCTCGCCTTGACGATCCCGTCAGTGGCCCAAATTTTGACGCCTCCGCGTGCTCCTGATACTCATTCGTTGAACGTTCTAGTGCTGGATGAAAATGGCGTGGCAGTGCATGCGGCCCGTGTGCAGTTGTCGGGGCCGTCGAAATCTTTGAAATGCGAGACCGATCTTGCCGGTCATTGCGAACTTTTTGGTTTGAGCGGCGCTCCCTGGCACCTCCGCGTGGACAAAGAAGGCTTCTACGCCGCTGATGTGCCGGCAGTACAGGATTCGGGGACACTGGAAGTGGATATACATCATCAGGAAGAGATTCACGAAAACGTTAATGTTGTGGAGTCTGTTCCTGCCATTGACCCTGCGCAGGTCTCATCTCAAGAACAGCTCAGTGGCATCGATATTTTGGACATTCCCTATCCCAACACTCGCGATTATCGTTACGCGTTGAATTACATTCCCGGAGTCATTCTCGATCAGACCGGTCAGCCGCACATCAACGGGGCTGAAACTTATGAAGCGCTGGTTCTACTGGATGGGTTCAACGTCACCCAGCCTGCCAATGGCCAGTTGCTGGTGCGCCCCAGCACCGACGCGTTGCGCGCGGTCACGGTCGAAAGTAGCCGGGTGTCGGCGGAATACGGG
>JBOGLH010000214.1:0-17994 GCA_050746025.1 Terriglobales bacterium
GTGGGAACGCTCATGCGAAATTTATATAAATTGTGGATCCCAGGGCTGTGACGCACGCGGGAGAATTCCTGGATAAACTCTGCCGGGAATACGTCGCTCAAAGAACGAGTCAGTGCTTGCTGGCGCGGGAGGGCGTACATGACTTCCATCTGCGAGTTCCAGGACTCGATACGGTCCTGAAGATCAACTGCCAACACCCCAACATTGATGGATTCGACGATGTTCTCGTTGAAGTCTTTCAGCCGTTCGTATTGCGTGACCTTCTGTTCAAGTGAGGCATACAGGCGGCTATTCTGAATGGCGATTGCCAAATAGCCGGCGACGGTCTCAAGCAGTTCCACATCTTCGCTGGAAAGAAAATCACCGGTCACAGTCTTGCCCAGGCCGAGCACGGCAACTGTTGCCTTCTGAGCGCGGCAAGGAATGTAGTAGTTCAATTCCAGGCGAGAGATGGTTTCGCGGGCGTTGGCAGTTTCGCGCGGGACGTAATGAGTATTTTCAAAAAAGATATGTCCTTCAATATTTTCGGGACGTTCGACGCTGAGGAAATCAAGATCCAGTCCAGCGGTTTGCTGAATGCCGAACGATTTAGCCAAAGTGAACTGTCCGGCTCTCTCGCCTGAGGAAAGAAAAATTGCCATGCGGTCGACGAGCAAAGTACGCGAGAGTCTGTCGACCACCGCGGTAAGCATCTTGTCGAGATCTGTTTCCGCGCTTAGCTCACGGCCGAATTCGACCAGAGTCTGTCGATAGTCATAACGGATCCGATAAAAGAGGCGGTCCATGCGTTCCTGAATCCATTTGCGCAAAGGATCAGCTAGCAGGGCGGTCACGACAATGGCTACTACCAAGCCGGTCGTCCCCGCACTAGGCAGACGTGTCTGCACTAACTTACCAACCAGCGCAATCGCGGTGAAATACGCGCCAGCGATGGCCATTGCCGCCAAAGTGTAGGCCATGCCGCGTTTGAAGATCAGGTCGACGTCCATCAGCTTGTAGCGGAAGATCGCGTAGCCGAATGTCAGCGGAATAAGGCCCAATGTCAGCACCGACAACTTCATCGGTTCGAATCCAATGCCGGGGAACACGAAAGGGATCACATAGAGCAACGTGAAGGGCGTGATCGCGAGAATCGTCCCGCGCATCAGCCATTTCAACTGTTGTCGGAGAATCGGCCTGCGAGCGCCGGCATAGCTATGTACAAGCACCACGGCTGCGGCGACAAAGTAAACGGCGAGATATGCCATCCATGCGCGGTCCAACCGCCACAGCAGGGTTTCACTCGCACGCGAAGTGACGACTGCAAGCGCGTGATAGCTGAGTAACAGCAAACCGGGAACGTAGATGGAAGTCGCCAGCCATCGATATTTCTTTAAGATCCACGAGCGCTCAGGGAAAGTGAGCACAAAATGCAGCAACAGTACCGGTTGCAGCATATTGGCGAGAATGTTTCCCCAGTAGATGGTGCGATCAAACGAATTCAACTTGCCAGTAAAGTGAAAGGAGCAGAACGCGAAAGAGACCAGGCAAAAAACGTAAAAGTGGGTCGAGCCGGGAGCGGTCCAACGGCGAAATAGAACATAAAGCCCGATGCCAAGATAAATAAGTCCGATCAGGCGAAGCCAGCCATTGAAGGTGTGTTCTTGCTCGGCAAGGATCGGAGCAGCGTCAAATACGGATGTACCTCTTTGCAGGGAATATCTGATTTTGAAATATGCGCCGACGGCATACATCCTTTGAACCAGGGTACCCACGGTGGAAACCGGAGCGCCGTTCACGGTCAGCAGTCGATCGCCAGCAGCGATTCCCGCCCGCGCTCCGGGACCTTCGGGGTCCACGCGATCGGCGAACACACCAGGGTTGCGCTCGACCCAGGAAACGCCATCGTAGGGAGCAACGAACTGACTTTCCTTCTGGAAATTAATCCAAGCCAGTGTAATGGCAGCCGCGGTGAACAGGGCGAGGAAGCCAGCGGTGAAACGAATTTGGAAATCCCGGTTCATTGACGACGGCTGGATGGCCGAGAGACCAGTCTTAAAAAGGGGATGCACGTTTCCTGCCACCGGTCCAGCCGATATTGACGGGCTAAGTGCCATAAAGGTAAGCGCTTCTGCAATTATAGAAGCGCGAGAAGCCGCAAGTTATGTTTTTTGGAACCTTGCATCCTGTATTTTGTAAGTCGCTACGCACTTGAAAGTTATAGGTATCTGGACCCCAACCGACCGACGGGTCGGTATTGCGGCCCCTTTTTAGGACGAAACTTGTTACAAGTGTGGGCTGATTAGAAGTGCACAGGCAAACATGTCGACGCCGAACGTGAATCCGTCTGGCTACGTGCCTCCCGACATCGTTGAAAGTTTTCTGGAAGCAGATGGCTTGCGAGTCCGGTTCTGGCGCGCCGGCTCAGGTCCAGCCCTGGTGCTGGTTCATGGATTGCTGGGATACTCATTCAGCTGGCGAGGAGTGATTCCGCTTTTTGCAAGCGATAGGGAGGTTTTTGCTCCGGACATGCCCGGAGCAGGTTTTTCGGAGTGCCGGGATGGCTTGAACTTCTGCCTGTCAGGCGCAGCGCGACGGCTGCTGGCTTTCCTGGACGCGGCGGGAATTGATTCGTGCGATCTGGTGGGAAGCTCCTACGGGGGATCCACTGCCCTGATGTTGGCTGGATCGGTGCGGTCTAGAATTCGCAGTCTGGTGCTGGTTTCGCCGGCTAATCCCTGGTCAAAGATAGGCAGGAAACGGCTGGCTGTGTTAAAAAATCCGCTCATTGCATCTTTATTCCCGACATTTGCGCGAGCGGCGCGTCCGCTGCATAAATACTCAGTTCGGCGAATGTGGGGCGCTCCGGGGCTTGCCACCAAAGAAACGCTGGATGGCTACGTTCGCCCTTTGATCCGACCGGGAGTCTTTGAGCACGCCGTTAAGATTGTTCAAACCTGGCATGAGGATATGAGAGAGTTAGAATCGACCCTGCCAAAAATCGCGGGAATTCCAACCTTGCTGGTCTGGGGCAGCAAAGACCGGGTGGTGGATCTCCGATCGGCTGAAATCATGGCGCAACGATTGCCGGGCGCTCGCGTAGCCGTTATGAACGGTGCAGGGCACCTGCCTTATGAAGAAAATCCTGAAGAATTCAGTCGAATTGTGCGCGAGTTTCTTACTAATGTTCGTTCTACCGATACCGCCAGTCCTGCGCGGTAGGTAACCTGACAGAGCCGGTTTTCAATGCTAGGCTCGAAACGGACAAGGGCATTGGCAGGCACTACACAATTCGCTTTCCTAAGTAAGCTGGGCAGCAGCTTTCGCACCGAGAACTCGGGAGCATGGCTTCGATTTTTGATTGCCGCCATCGGCCTGACCATCGCATTCGCGGCGGCGATTTTTTCTACTGCAGCCCGAGACGCCGGAAATTTGATCGCCACGGTGGTTTTGGCTTCATTGGCGTTGCTCACTGCGGTCGCAGTTGGATTAGGGACGGTGCCGTATCTGGCGCGGCGCGTCGGAGCCAGACGAGTACGCGATGCGCTCGATTTTGAAGTGACCCGCGCGGGAATGCTGTATGTATTGGTGGTTTTGCTTATTGGAATCGCCGCTCTCAACACCGGCAATAACTTGCTTTACATCATCGTGGCGACCATGCTGGCGGCAATTGCAGTTTCGGGAGTGGCGTCGGCTTTTTGCCTGGAGAGGCTGGAGCTTGAGGTCAAAATTCCGGACTACATTTTTGCCGGGACTGAAGTTCCCGCAACCGTGTGCGTTCGCAGTACACGGCGATGGTTCCCCTCACTTTCCATCTCGGCAGTACCGATCGAAAAGAAAATCAAAAATAAACGCTGGCAGTGGGTGGCTACCACTTTTCCGGTTCCGCCGTGGCGGCCGCCGGGCCAGCAGTGGTTGCAACTGCCTGATCGCAAGCTGCGTCGGATCGCCGCGGGAAACTCGTCTGGTGTATTTCACGAGTCAGCTTATTTTCCTCTGGTCCCTCCTGGCGCGGGGTTGGAGGCCTCGGTGAAGTTGAATTTCCGGCGCCGAGGATGCTACCAGGAGCGATTTAGCCTTTCGACCCGCTTTCCATTTGCGTTCCTGGTGAAGACCCGGCGCGCGGCTTTGTCACGTGAAGTATTGGTTTATCCCGAATTATGCAGTTCGCAAGAGGCCATCGAGCTTCTGCCGGTGTTGACGGGGCAATTTGAGGCCCGCTTGAGAGGTATTGGCTCTGACCTGTATCGCATTCGCGAATATTTACCCGAAGATCCGGCGCGGCAGGTTGACTGGAAGGCGACAGCCAAATCGGGATCGCTCAAGGTCAGGGAGTTCTCCCGGGAAGACGAGCGCCGTTTGCGGGTCGTGTTCGATAACCCGCAAGCCGGCGTGCTGCAAAGCGCGAATTACGAACGGATGGTTTCGCTCAGTGCCTCACTCGTCTGGCGATTGGCGGAAGATGGTGTCCTCCTTTCTTTCGTATCGCAGGATTACGAGTGTTTTGGGGATGTTCACGGAATGTTGCGGTATTTAGCCACCACTGCGCCGAAAAACACTCCATCAGTGCTCGAGACGCTTTCTGCATCCACGGATTACAGCGTCGTATTTACCGTGCAGAAGCGGGGAACCATTCCACCGGCAGCCTGGGCTAGCTCCTACTTCGTTTTTATTGAATAAATGTAATCAAACCTCAGCGCTCAAACGTGCTGGCGGTAACCAACACTTTGGTTACTTCAGTTCATAGGTACCTGATTACAAAACTGCTAATCTTCCACCCATAGTGCATTAAGAGGTTCAGGCCGCAAACTGAATCGATTATGTCCAGCCCTCAACTACAGACCGCGTTGTGGGTCTTACAGCCCATCATTATGGCTGTGCTGGCTACGGTGATGTATCGCCGACGGCAGCAGAAGGAATTCCCGGTCTTCTTCGCCTTTGCCGTCATTCAGATAGCAGGCTTCGCCATTGAGTTCCCGGTTTACCAGATGGCAGGAATCCGGGTTTACTTCTGCACGTTTTGGATCTTTACCGCGCTAAATCTTGCCGTTGAGTTCAAGATTATCCATGAAGTTTTCAGCGACATTTTTCGTCCGTATCACGCCTTAAAGGACCTCGGAACCGCATTGTTTAAATGGGCAGCGCTGGTCATGGTTTTGGTCTCGGGAGTCTTCATTACAACCAGCAACGCCTGGATGGACCCTGTAGGGAAAAATGTTTTGATCCTGCAACGGTGCGTCGAAGTTATCCAATGCGGTATGGTTTTGTTTTTGTTGGCGTTCTGCAAACCGTTGGGTGTCTCATGGCGGCGCCAGAGCTTCGGCATTGCCCTCGGTTTCGGCCTTTCAGCGGGGTCGGAGCTGGTTTGTTATGGGCTCTTTTTCGGCGGCCACATCTCGAATGATTGGCTGAATGTGACGACTATGAGCTTTTATAACCTGGGGGCGATTCTGTGGATTGTTTATTCAACCTTGAATCGACGCGAATTTGCCGCCACGGTATTGGTGCCGCAGCGTTGGGACAGTGCCTTAATGGACCTGCAACAAACGCATGAGGAACCTGAATCGTTGATTCCGATGTTCGAGCATATGGTGGATCGTGCATTCTCAAAAACCCAAGATGAGCATGCGTGAGTTTTTTGTCCTTCTGAGAACTTCGTTCGAGCAATAATGTGAAGCAATGCTTTATCTGGTGCGACTGATTTCGCGGTCGCTTTACCGACCAAACCAGGAAAATCTCTGGTCCTCTTGACATCGCCGCTATAATCCTGCTACTAGGGTTTCCGCTCCCAGGGGACCCGCATGTAGGAGATAGATATGACACGTGCGTTCAGGACTTTAGTCCTGGTGGTAGGCGTTGCGTGCACTTGTCTGGCAGCGGCAGCCCCAATCAGCACCACGCTGAAGAACGGGCCGGTACCGACTTGCTGGACGTGCCCGGGAAGGTAGTAAGTTGAGTTTTTAATAAGCTGATTTTTTGAATCTGCAAGGGCCTGACAATCGGGCCCTTTTTTATTGGTCTACAAATCGAAGCGGATATGCGGATTTTGCCGCGTCGCCATACATTGCGAACCCATTGTTTCGCTTTCCTTAAGTTTTCGGGTAAAGGATTCTTTCTGGTTCAAGGCTGTGCAACCATTACCTAAAAGGTTAACTCCTCCCTTTATGCCCTGCGAAATCCGTGGTATAAACCGTTAAAGGTCATCGAGCTCCCAGGAGATGGCACATGGTATTGGCTTTTCAGGCCAATGAGGCCTCAGGAACGAAAGGCTTCAACAAAGGAGGGCTTGTGTCCGAAGCACGGACTGGAAAAAGATTTCCGCTGGAACTGCCGATCAAGATTCACGGCGCTGAAGAAGGAAGCGTCACCGGCAACATGAGCGCCGCGGGAGTGTATATTCGCGGCAATCCTGCGCTGGACATCGGTTCCAGTGTGGAATTCGAAATTGCGCTGCCTCAGGAACTGACCGGCGCCAACGAAAAAGTCATCGTGCAGTGTAAAGGCCGTGTGGTCAGAAAGGATGCGGCCGGCGAGGGCGGAGAAGCGCCCGGCGTGGCCTGCGTGATCGACACTTACGATTTTGTACGCCAGCCGTAACTGTGAGGTGCTAAGGCAATGCTAAAACTGATACTCGCCGACAACCAGGCAATTTTTCGTGCAGGCATCGCCAAAGTGCTGGCGGTGGAAGATGAAATGCGCATTGTGGCGCAGGCGCAGACCGCCGAACAGATGTTCATGGCGCTCGACAAATTCCGCGCCGCGGTCCTGGTGGTAGCAGGCGGCTTTCACACCGACTTCAGTGCTGTGGTGCAGGCGTCCAACAAAGTTCGCACGCGTGTGGTTGTACTGGGGGACACTGGCGAAAGCGCGCAAAAATATATGGGCGCCGGCGCACATGGGGTTGTTTACCGGAACGTTACTAGCTCGGCTCTGGTCGATTGTGTGCGCAAAGTGGCACGCGGCGAGACCTGGATACAGGACATTGCCGTGCCCAGCGAGCTGACCGAGAACGATATGGTCGGACTGCGGGTGCGCGACCGGCTTACAGCCAAAGAACTGCGCATTGTTGCCTTGATTGTTCAGGGATACAAGAACAAGGAAATTGCTTCACAGCTGGGGACCACCGAGCAGGTAATTAAGAATTATCTGCGGAACGTCTACGACAAGATCGGTGTTTCTGATCGCCTTGAGCTCGCGCTGTTTACGATTCACCATCGAATTTTGAATGAAGCCGCGGCTGCTACGGCTGCCGCTCACCAGCAACCGCAGCCTGGACCAGCGGGAGTTGCGTCGTAGACCGCGAACAAAGACTAATGAAGGTTGAATAAAGGCCGCCTTTAGCGGCCTTTATTGTTGCAAAGCGCAGTATTCCTAGGGGCGCCGGCACAATTTTCAGTATGCGACTCCGGTCGCGGTATATTCATTGGGCGTGAAAATCTCGGTCGCCCTGATCACTCTCAACGAAGAAGAAAACCTGCCGCGCACGCTGGAAAGCGTGATGCCTCTCGTGCACGACGGGCAGGGCGAGATTATCGTCGTGGATTCGGGATCGACCGACCGAACACTAGAAATTGCGCGCTCGTTCGGCGCAAGAATTTTCAACGAGCCATGGAAGGGGTTTGCCGCGCAGAAGAACTCCGCAATGGAAAAAGCGACGGGCGATTGGGTTCTCCAACTTGATGCCGATGAGGCCCCAGAACCGGAGCTTGTAAACGAAATTTTATTCGCAGCGAAACCGTTCAGGGACCAAGTCGGCTTCTGGATCCCGCGCAAAAATTTCTTCCTCGGACGCTGGATCAAACATGGCGGCTTTTATCCCGATCCCAAGCTCCGCCTCATTCGTCGCGGAGCTGGAAAATTCGAAGAGTACGGCGCGCACCCCACGATCAAAGTGAATGGTCCGACTGGCAGCTTGAAGCACGCGTTGATTCACAATGCATACCCAACATTGCGTGGGTACATTGACCACATGAACAGCTATTCCTCGTCAGGCGCGGAATTCGCCGTTGCCAAAGGCCCTCGCGGATTTAATCTGCTTAACATCCTGGTCCGCCCAAAGCTCACGTTTATCTACAACTACATTTTCAGACTTGGATTTCTGGATGGCCGGGAAGGCTTTCTGCTGCACATGTATCACGCGGTTTACGTCTCATGGAAATACGCTAAAGCCTGGGAGATTTCAAGAAAAGCTTCGCCTCGGTGAATCCTTGGTGTGAGTCTGCGTTTACGTGGTGATGGCTTTCGAAATTCTTAACCACAGAGAGCACGGGGGAACACAGAGTAAGCACAGAGTTGTACCGACTGAGCGGTCGCTGAGATTGCTTGCTCCAGTGCAGCGTGTCTCCTATGATCGACCAAGCGGCTGATCGATGAAGAGGCGCGTGCATGGCGGATAAGAAGCGGTCACAAGATCCCGAAACTCCAGTCACTGAGTCCCCGATTTCCGACGTCACGGACAACCGCCACCCTTCGGATTCGGAAAAGCACTGGGCTGAGAAGACCTTGCTGACGGCGATCGAGAAGTCTCCTGAAAAGCCAATAGGCGCTCCCACGGGAATAAATCTTGATGAGAGCGGTCGCGCGCGATTTACCAGTGTTTCTGGGGTTCCGGTGCGAGGGCTTTATACGCGCGCGGATCTTCCTGCAGACTGGGACTATGAAAAATATCTTGGCTATCCCGGGCAACCGCCTTTCACGCGCGGGATCCACGCTACCGGATATCGTGGCAAACTTTTCACCATGCGTCAGTTCTCCGGATTCGCATCTCCGGAAGAGACCAATCAGCGCTACAAATATTTGCTGGAGCATGGCGGCAGCGGGTTGTCGGTTGCATTCGATTTGCCGACTTTGATGGGGTACGACTCTGACCATCCAGCAAGCGAAGGGGAGGTCGGCAAGTGTGGCGTGGCCATTGACTCGCTCGAGGATATGGAAATTCTTTTCGATGGAATTGACCTCGAAAACACAACCGTGTCGATGACCATCAATTCGCCAGCGTCGATTTTGTGGGCGATGTATCTGGTGGTGGCGGAGAAGCAGGGCGCCGACTGGAAGAAAATTTCGGGCACCATCCAGAACGATATTTTGAAGGAATATATTGCGCAGAAGGAATACATCTATCCGCCAGCGCCTTCGATGCGGCTGGTGATTGACACATTTGAGTTTGGGTCCAAATTCACGCCGCGCTTCAACACCATTTCGATCAGCGGATATCACATTCGCGAAGCTGGCTCGACTGCGCTGCAGGAACTGGCTTTCACGCTGTACGACGGCGTCGAGTACGTCGAATGGGCGCAGCGGCGCGGCCTTGATGTGGACGACTTTGGTCCGCGGCTAAGTTTCTTTTTCAATGCGCACAATGATTTCTTTGAGGAGATCGCGAAGTACCGGGCAGCGCGGAAAATCTGGTATCGGGTGATGAAAGATCGCTTTAATGCTAAGAACCAGCGGACCTGGCTCATGCGGTTTCATACCCAGACGGCGGGAGTTTCGCTTCCGGCGCAGCAACCGATGAACAACATTGCGCGGGTGGCCATCCAGGCGCTGGCGGCGGTGATGGGAGGAACTCAGTCACTGCATACCGATGCCTATGACGAAGCGCTTGCCCTTCCAACCGAAGAAGCGGCCCGCATCGCTCTGCGTACGCAACAGATTATTGCTTATGAATCCGGCGCGCCGCAGACCGTCGATCCTCTTGGAGGCTCGTATTTTCTGGAAAATTTGACGCTCAAGATGGAAGAAGGCGCATTCGATTATTTCGGCAAGCTCGACGCCATGGGAGGCATGGTCAAGGCCATCGAGCGCGGGTATCCACAGAAAGAAATTGCTGAGGCTTCCTATCAGTATCAGCGGGCGGTTGAAGCCAGGGAAAAGATCATTGTGGGCGTGAACGATTTCGTCATCGAGGAAGAGTCGCCGAAGACGCTGTACATCGGTGAGTCGGTCGGCCGTCATCAATCGGCGAAGTTGAAGAAGCTGCGCGCCGGCAGGTCGAATGAAGAAGTACAACGCCGGCTCGAAGATCTAAAAAGAGCGGCTGCGCAAGAGCCGCGGCCTGAATCTGCCGGGAATCTCTCATCGGCGAACACCATGCCCTACATTGTTGATGCGGTTCGCCCCTATGCCACGGTGGGCGAGATCTGCGAGGCGCTGCGGCAGGTTTACGGCACGTACACGGAAGTTAGCGTTACCTGACGCCAGCCGTTTGCAAAGATTAACGCGTTTGGCCAGTGCCAATCACCTGATACTTTGTCGAAGTTAATTCCTTCAGCGCGAATGGCCCGCGGCAGTGCAGTTTTTGCGTGCTCACTCCCATCTCGGCGCCAAAGCCGAACTCGCCGCCATCGGTGAACCGGGTTGAAGCGTTCCAGTAAACTGCAGCGGAGTCTACATTCCGAAGAAATTTATCGGCATTGCTCTTGCTTGCGGTGATAATTGCGTCTGAGTGCCTGGTGGAGTAACGAGTGATGTGTTCAATCGCATCATCCAAACCGGCGACTACGCGGATCGCCATGCACAGCCGCAAGTATTCTTCACTCCAGTCTTGTTCGGTGGCGGGTAGAACGTCTGAAACAATTTGGCAGGTTGTTTCATCCCCGCGTAGTTCAACATCAGCATCAATCAACTTGCGAGCAATCTGCGGGATGAACTGCGAAGCAATATGCAAGTGAACTAGCAACTTTTCCGCCGCATTGCATACCGAGGGCCGCTGCGTTTTGGCATTGAGGATGATGCGATTAGCCATTTCGAAGTCTGCGGATTCGTCGACGAAAATATGGCAGTTGCCGGCGCCGGTCTCAATCACAGGAACTAATGCATTTTCCATAACGTGAGTGATTAGCCCCGGTCCGCCGCGAGGAATGACAACATCAACTAAGCCGCGAGCGCGAATGAGTTCCTGCACGGTGTCGCGGCTACCAGAATCGAGCAACTCGATCGCGCCTGAGGGCAGGCCCTTAACTCCGGCCATTATTTCGGCTAGCACCTGATTGCTGCCGGCTGCTTCTTTGCCGCCGCGCAACACCACAGCATTACCGGTTTTCAGACAGAGCGCGGCTGCATCAACGGTGACGTTCGGTCGCGACTCATAAACAATTCCAACCACGCCCAGCGGCACTCGAATTTTGCGGATCAGCAGGCCGTTCGGGCGGGTCCATTCTTCGAGTACTTCGTTTATGGGGTCGGGCAATGCGGCCACATCTCTTGTGGCAGCCGCCATTTGCGAAACTCCTTCTGTGGTCAGCAGAAGCCGATCTCGCATTGCACCGGACAGGTTCGAGCGCTGAATATCTTGTTCATTGGATCGAAGAATACGGCTGGCATTGGCTTCTAAAGCGTCTGCAATTTCAAAGAGGAGCGCATTTTTTTGCGAAGTCGAGAGTTGCGCCAGGGCAGCCGATGCGACGCGCGCGCGTTCCAGCTTTTCGCGAGTTGAAAGGGCAACAGCAGGGCTGCCCGCCATCAGGCCCTCTCCTTCTTGGGCGGGAAATAAGTTCCTGCTTTGCGGGTCATCGCTTTGCCGATTGCGTCGGGGTCGCGACCATTCACAATGGCGACGTTGACGCCAGCATCACTGGCACTTTTAGCGGCGCGCAATTTCGATCGCATTCCTCCGCGGCCGAGCTTGCTATGGCCATTACATAGAGCTTCCATTTCCGGCGTCAGTTGGCGGATGGTGCGCACCAATCGCGGACGTTTCCCGTTACTCGCGTAAAAGCCGTCCACATCGGTAAGCAGCAGCAACCAATCGGCCTCGACTGCGGCGGCCAGAAGCGCGCTCAGTTCGTCGTTGTCCCCGAATGCGCCAACCAGTTCGCGGACGGAGACGCTGTCATTCTCATTTACGATGGGAACGACGCCTAGGCGCAGCAATTGATTCAGGGTGTTCTGGAGGTTCTTGTATCGGAGCGGGGATGTGAAGTCGTCATTAGAAAGCAGCAACTGGGCCACGATTTTTTTGCCAAAAAATAATTGTTCGTAGGTGTGCATCAGCGCGCTCTGCCCTACCGCGGCACAGGCTTGCATCAGCGGAACGCTGGAGGGGCGCTGGTCTTCGTTCAGGCCAAGGTTCGCCATGCCCGAAGCAATCGCGCCCGAACTGACGATGAGAAATTCGTGATGAGACAGATCGAGTTGATCCACCAGCGAACGTAGTTGTTTGGTGTCGATCCGCCCACCCGGCGCGATCAGGCTGGTTCCGACTTTGATGACCAGGCGCATCTGTGATCTAGATACTTTAGCAAGCAGAACCCGATTTCCGCATGGATTCTACGAATCTATTCAATAGGTGAAAGCGATTTGATTTTGCCTTTAGCGGGTGACATCTGCGAAACTGACGACTTGAAATTACCGAATCCAAATTTCGAATATGTTCCGGCGATCGAGAGGATTGCGCGCGAAGCCGGCGCGCTGCTCATGGAGTTTTTCGATCGCAATATAAAGATTGAATATAAAGGTGACGCCGACCTGGTCACTGCTGCCGATCGGAAATCAGAGGCGCTGATCCGGGAGCGTATTCGTGAGATATGGCCATCGCACGACGTTATGGGCGAGGAAGGAGGGCTGAACGATACTGGCAGCGAATTCCGCTGGTACGTCGACCCGCTCGATGGCACCACAAACTTCGCGCATGGATATCCCGTGTTCTGCGTGTCGATGGGTCTGGAAATGAATAAGCATATGATCGCCGGAGTTTGCTATGACCCGACGCGCAATGAATTGTTCGCGGCGGAACGCGACAAGGGCGCTTACCTCAACGGTCGAGCCATTCACGTGTCGAGTATTTCGAAGCTCGCGGAATCGCTTTTGTCCACAGGCTTTCCCAGCCACAAGCGCCACAAAAATCCGAATATTCATTTTTATCATCAGATCACATTGCGATCGCATGGGCTCAGACGCGCCGGATCTGCGGCGCTCGATTTGTGCTCGGTCGCGTGTGGACGTTTTGACGGATTCTGGGAGTTCAATCTGAATCCGTGGGACACTGCGGCGGGCGTGCTGATGGTGGAAGAAGCCGGTGGCAAGGTAACAGATTTCAGTGGCGGGGCGTTTCAGTTGCACAGCCGCGAAACTGTGGCTACGAATGGAATCATTCACGACGAGCTAGTGAATGAGTTCCAACAGATTTTTGCCGGGCGTGGGATGGAGCCGTTGCCTGATCCGAGGGAATATGCAAAAAAAGGCTAGTCGTCGGTCGTCGGTCTTCGGTCGTCGGCGATTTGCGAGTCAGAGTTTTCACAAAAAGTTTGCAGTGGTTCTGGCAGGAATCGCGGCCCTCGCCCTGCCTGCTCTATCTGTCCAGCCGCCGGATGCCGCTTACCTGCAGTCGTTTGAAAAATGGAAAGGTGAACTGGTCGACGATCTGAAGCAGAACTGGCTTGTGCTTGCAGGATTGTTTTGGCTGAAGCCGGGTGCGAATACCTTTGGCAGCGGCGCCGACAATGCAATCGTGCTGCCATCAGGTCCAGCGCATGCCGGCGTTTTTCAATTGCAAGGCGATGCTGTTTCGGTCGAACTTCAAAAAGACGCGCCGGCGAAGATTGACGGTAAATCGGTTGCGCAGGCAAAGCTGCAAGCCGATGTCACCGGAAAAGCGACAGTGATCGAGATGGGCAACTTGCGCATGCATCTGATTCAGCGCGGCCATCGCCTCGGGATTCGGGTGAAAGATCTCAATAGCCAAGCGGCGCGTAGTTACGCCGGGCCGATATTCTTTCCGCTCGATATGAATTATCGGGTCACGGGGACTTTTGTTCCATCGGATGGCAAGAAGACCGTTGATGTGCCTAATGTTCTTGGGGACGTTACGCCGACGCCCATCGCTGGTGAAGTTCGTTTCAAGTTGAATGGGCAGGACCTCACGTTGACGGCGTTGAGTGGTGACCCGACCAAGGGTCTCAGCTTTGTGATGGGAGATTTGAGCGGCAAAACCGATACTTATCCCGGGGGAAGATTTTTGGACACCGATCCGGTGGTCGACGGCAAAGTGGTTCTCGATTTCAACCGCGCTTACAATCCGCCTTGTGC
Organism: Terriglobales bacterium; assembly: GCA_050746025.1. Lineage (GTDB taxonomy): Bacteria > Acidobacteriota > Terriglobia > Terriglobales > Acidobacteriaceae > Gp1-AA145. The sequence continues at coordinate 14,005 of JBOGLH010000214.1, forward strand.
GGTCACGCCCTATGCCACATGCCCTCTCGCACCGAAGGAAAATCGTTTGCCAGTCGTGGTTGCAGCGGGAGAGAAGTACGATCGGATGCACGGACATCACTAATAAGTCAGCCGTCAGCTGTCAGCTCCGAACCAGAAGCTCCTATAAGGGTATTTCCCGCTTTGTCAACCACCGATCCCGCGTCACGCAGAGGCGTAAAATAGCTTTGGGGCACGAGGCGGACAGTGATCCAGGCTTTATTGAACCGAAAAATCGAAAAGCGGCCGCAAACGGTGCGGCTGCAGGGACGAATCCTATTTCTTACCGAAGACCCTGAGTTGATCAAGCGCCAGCTTGCTGGCGAAGACCTGGCGTGGGACACAAAAAATCCGCAGAACAATCCCAAGCTGCGTGATGACATTTCAACCGACGAAATCACTCCTGCCCACATCTGCTTTTTCTTCGACGAAACGTTGGGGGAGTTTCCTTATACCGGGCTGAAGTGCGGCAATGAAGTTCCAATTCAACGTGGGGATGTGAAGCGCGGCGGGTTTGTGGCGGCTGTCAGCGGCAAGCGGCGCGGCAAAGGTTCGAGCCGCGAGCAATCGCCGTACGCTGAGTTATGCGCCGGGATCCATCTGGTGATCGCGGAAAATATTGAGCGCATTTACAAGCAGAATTGCCAGAATCTCGGCGTGCTCACCTCCACGGATTTTTCGCTTATTGACCGAATTCGATCGGGTCAGGAAATTCCTCTGGGCCAGTTCACAAAAGATGAAGACGAGATCACGCGGCAGATCATCGAGTACGGCGGGCTGTTTCAGTTCAATGTGGCACGGTTGCAGGGGAAAGTTGCGATACCGCCCATTGAAAACGCAGGCGAGGGCGCCCGCGCCACACGGCCTATGACGATTGCGGAAAAGATTTTTGCCAGGCACATCATCCGGTCGAGTTCCCGAGAGGCTGTCGAGCTTCGCTCGGCCGAACGGGCGGGGGCGCCCGTTCCCACACGGTCAGTGGCGCCCAAACCCACACGGCCTGAGGTTGCGGCGAATGTTGGGGTTCCTGCCGTCAAGCCCGGCGATACTGGTTTTGCGCGCACAGATCTGCGCTTCAGCCATGAGTACGTGACCCCTATGGCGGCGATATTTTTCGATCAGTTGGTTGGACGCGATGCGCCGGTGAACGATCCCAAATCTGTGTTGTTCTTTCGCGATCATCTGACATTTCTCGACGAAGTCCTCTCCGAGCAGAAACGCAAAATGGGCCTGCTTGATTTGGCAACGCAGCTCAAGATGAAGCAGAGTGAGTTTGCCGAACGCAAGGGCATTCGCCTGCATGGCGAACTAAAAGACCGCAAAGGCGCGGAGGGCATTTGCCACTCGGTTGTGCTCGAGAGCTACGCTCTGCCGGGGCAACTGGTGGTGGGTTCGGATTCGCACACGCCGCATTCAGGGGCAATCGGCTGCGTGGCCTTCGGAATCGGCACGACCGATGTTTTTAATTCCTGGATCACGAAAGATGTGCGGGTGCGGGTGCCTGAGTCAGTGAAGGTTGTGATTCGCGGCAAGAAGCATGCGAACGTGACCGCCAAGGATTTGATTCTGAAAATTCTCAGCCTCGATTATGTTCGCAGCGGAAAGGCGCTGGCGAAAGTCATTGAGTACTCCGGCGAAGCGATAGAAGAACTCAGCGTGGATGAGCGCGCGACCATGACCAATATGGCAGCGGAGATTGGGGGCTTCACCGGCATCGTTGCTCCCGATCGAAAAGCCGTAGAATTTTTGGTTGATCGGCGCGGCATGACCCACAAAGATGCCGAGAAAATGATCGAGGGACTGCAAAGCGACGCGGACGCGCAATATGCGCAAGTCATTGAACTCGACGCGGCCGAGATCACACCGATGATTGCCACCCCAGGCGATCCTGGAAATGGAAAATATATTCGCGAGCTGAATACTCCGGTCCCGGTTGAGCTGGCATACGGCGGCACCTGCACCGCTGGTAAAAACGAAGACATGGACATGTACGCGCGAGTGCTGGCGGAGGCATTGAAGCACGGCAAGCGTGTGGCTGATTCAGTCAAGTTTTACATACAGTTTGGGTCGCAGGAGACCCGCGAATACTGCATTCGGAAGGGATACCTTGAGGTGTTCGCCAAGGCCGGGGCGCATACCATCGAGCCCAGTTGCGGCGCATGCATCAATGCCGGCCCGGGAGTTTCCACTCGGCCAGACCAGGTAGTGATCAGCGCGCAAAACCGGAATTTTCCCGGACGCAGCGGACCCGGGCAAATGTACCTGGCCAGTCCGCTCACCGTAGCCGCCAGCGCAGTCGCGGGCTACATCGTTGAATATGAACCGAGCGGGCAACGCGAACTGATCCCGGCTTGACGATTTTCGCCACAGAGAGACAAGTCGCGGAGAAATTCCTGAAGATTGTTTCTTTCGATTGGGAATCGACTCCGCGCAGGAGAAGGGTCATGATCGCCAGGGTCTGGCATGGATACACCACGTCCGAGAATGCGGACGCGTACGAAGCGATGCTAAAACCCGAGCCACTACCTGGCCTCGGCAAAGTTAAAGGATACCGGGGAAGTTATGTGTTGAGGCGAAACATGGGAGCTGAAGTGGAGTTCATCACGATTCTGCTTTGGGATTCCATAGATGCGATCCGCGTCGTTGCTGGTCCGGATTATGAAACGGCGGTTGTCCCGGAGGAGCGTCGCAAAGTTCTTAGCCGCTATGACGCAAAAGCCGCGCACTTCGAAATCGCTTCGATACACCAAATTGCCGTTTAATTCGCACGCGCACCGTTCGAGGCTCTTGCTGTACCCGCCTTGCCAATTCTTGCTAGAATTAATTTTCACAGAGTTTACCCAGTCGAGGAGAGACCCAGTCATGGCCTATGTGATTGCAGAGCCGTGTATCGGCACCAAAGACGCCGCATGCGTGGACGCATGCCCGGTTGATTGCATTCATCCAAAGAAGGAAGACCCGAAATTCGCTACTGAAGAAATGCTCTATATCGATCCGGTGGAGTGTATTGATTGCGGCGCCTGCGTGCCGGTGTGCCCAGTGTCGGCGATTTTTGCTTTGGATGATCTGCCCGAAAAGTGGAAGAGTTACGCGGAGCGGAACGCGAAGTATTTCGGAAGATAGCTATCAGCTCTCAGCTGTCAGGGAAGCTGGAATGGTTTTCCTGACAGGAATTGGGCGCGATCCTCAGGGGATTGCGCCTTTTAGTTTCTGGCGGCTGATGGCCAGCGGCTGAAGGCTGACAGCTGACCGCTGATGGCTGAAAGCTGCTGTATCCTGCTCACATGGCGCTGAAGGAATCGGAAGCCATCATTCTGCGGACCTACCCTTTTCGCGAGTCTGACTTGCTGGTGACGCTTTTTACCCGGCTGGAGGGTAAGGTGCGGGGAGTGGCTCGCGCGGCGAAGAAATCGCGCCGCAGGTTTGGCGGGGCGCTGGAGCCGCTCACCCACGTCAAAGTCACGTACGAAGATAAAGAGCGCCAGGAGCTGGCACGCCTCGACGCTTGCGAAGTGATCAGTTCACCTTTGACCTCTGAAGTGAGCTATCCGCGGGCAGTGGCTCTGGGCCATGTGGCCGAGTTGCTGGACGAACTGTCGCCCGACCGCGAGGCCAATGACGCGGTGTTTCGTCTGGCCGTCTCGGTGGTCCGGGAGTTGCGAGGTGACGAAATCTGGCTGCCAGTTACATATTTTGAATTGTGGATGTCCAGATTGATGGGATATCTACCGGATATTTCCGAATGTCTCACTTGTGGGCGTCCGCTTAATGGGAGCCGGGCGTATTTTCATGCCTTGGCCGACGGACTTATTTGCCCCGAGCATAAACGGCTGGCATCATCGGAGATTTCGGCAGAGTCGCGCAAGCTTGCAGCGGAGATGTTGCGGGGGCCATTGTCTGGGATCCGCACGACGTATGCTGACAATGCTTATGACACTGATTTGAGAAAGTTCTTGCTGCAAACCCTCGAGC